>WFPZ01000204.1 GCA_015487335.1 Paracoccaceae bacterium | reverse complement strand
TGATCGGGACGGTTGCTGCCGATCCCGTGCGACTGGAACAGGGGTATCATGATGGAAAACGTGTTCGGGCCGATGTGGCGAAGAACTGGATCGACGTGGCCGGCCCGGACGGGCACGCGCGCATTGCCAATGCGGAGCTGGCGCGGTTTGCCGCTCGTGTTGCGCGGGCCGGCGGACAGGTGGCGTTCGAGGCATCGGGCGGGCACGCAGACGCCTCTGCGCATCGGCAGAGGTCGCAAGAGCCTGCGGGACACGCTCTCTACACGGCCGGTCTCAGCGCCGCACGAAACGACCCGACCTTGCGCGCCTTCGCGGCAAAACCCGGGCAAGCGGAAAAGCGCCAAAGCAGGCCATATCGGAAAGCTTGAAAAACACACCTGCCCTGCCGGAGGCATGCGGTTTTCCTGGCCTGCCGGCGGCGGCCGATGCAAATGGCCGCAAGCCGGCACGGGTGCTTTCCTTCCTGCCCGATCCATGTTAGCGCCCGGGCAACGCTATCCCCCAACATTCGGAGACCCGATTGCGCTCGTCCATTCTGGCGGCCTTTGCCGGCCGTTTCACACTTCCCGAACTATCCTTCACGCAAGGCGAATCCCTGACGCCTGCGCGCGTCGGCATCGAGCTTCTGGCCGGCCTCACCGTGGCGCTGGCCCTGGTGCCCGAGGCGGTGGCCTTCGCCTTCGTGGCCGGGGTGCACCCGTTGGTGGGGCTTTACGCGGCCTTCATCGTGGGGCTGGTCACTGCGCTGATCGGCGGGCGGCCAGGGATGATTTCGGGTGCGACGGGGGCCTTGGCGGTTGTGATGGTGGCGCTGGTGGCCCAGTACGGGGTGCAGTACCTGTTCGCCACGGTGGTGCTGATGGGGCTGATCCAGATCGTCGCAGGTGTCCTGCGGCTGGGCAAGTTCATCCGCCTGGTGCCGCAGCCGGTGATGCTGGGCTTCGTCAACGGGTTGGCGATCGTGATCTTCCTGGCACAATTGAGCCAGTTCCAGGTGCCCGGCAGCGCCGAGGCCGGCGGGCATGGGCTGGCCGGCGGGCAATGGCTGAGCGGCTGGCCCCTGGTCACCATGCTGGGGCTGGTGGCGCTGACCATGGGGGTGATCTGGCTGATGCCGCGCCTCACCCGCGCCATTCCCGCGCCGCTGGCCGGTATCGTTGTGGTGGCGGCGCTGGTGATCGGGCTGGGGCTCGACGTGCCGCGAGTGGGTGATCTGGCCTCGATCAAGGGGACGCTGCCGCAGTTTTCCTTCCCTGGGGTGCCGCTCGAGCTTGAGACGCTGAAGATCATCCTGCCCTATGCGCTGATCCTCGCCGCCATCGGCCTGATCGAGAGCCTGCTGACGCTGAACCTGGTGGGCGAGATCACCGGCCGGCGTGGCGGCGCCAGCCAGGAATGCGTGGCCCAGGGTGTGGCCAACACGGTGACGGGCCTTTTCGGCGGAATGGGGGGATGTGCGATGATCGGTCAGTCCATGATCAACGTGAAATCGGGCGGGCGCACCCGCCTTTCGGGAATCGCCGCAGCGCTGATCCTGCTGGGCTTCATCCTGGTCGGTTCCCCGGCGATCGAACGGATTCCGCTCGCGGCGCTGGTCGGCGTGATGTTCATGGTGGTGATCGGCACCTTCGCCTGGAACTCGCTGTCCATCCTGCGCCGGGTGCCGCGCATGGATGCCTTCGTGATCGTGCTGGTCACCGTGGTCACCGTGCTGACCGATCTGGTCACTGCGGTCGTGGTGGGGATGAGCGTCTCGGCCCTGGCCTATGCCTGGCAGAACGCCACCCGGATTCATGCCCATGTCGACGAAGAAGACGGCGCGCGGGTCTACCGCATTCAGGGGCCGTTGTTCTTCGGTTCGGTGGAGGGTTTCCTGGAGCTGTTCGACCCGTCGGCCGACCCCGACCTGGTGATCGTCGATTTCGCCGACAGCCGGGTGGCTGACCAGTCGGCGTTGAGTGCGATCGAAGCACTGGCCGCCCGCTACGAGGCGGCCGGCAAGCGGCTGCAGCTGCGCCACCTCAGCCGCGATTGCCACCGGTTGCTGAAACGGGCGGGGCAGCTGATGATCGATTCAGATGACGATCCAGATTACGCCATCGCCGCCGATTACGCGGTGCGCACCGGAGCGCTGTCGGCGGGGCACTGACTGTCGGCTCAGCCCTTCTCGTCGGGGCGGCAGAGCGAAAACAGCGTGTCGATCACCGAATAGTCGCGGTAGCCCAGCCGAGCCAGCGGCCGGAAGGCGGTAACGTCGAAACGCCCCTCGCGCAGGCAGTCGTCGCGCATGTGCACGCCGGTGACCTCGCCGAAGACGGCGATGTTCTCCTCGCCCTCCAGCTTCACGATCTGCGTCAGCCGGCACTCCAGCGCCGCAGGCGCCGCGGCGACGCGCGAACAGGCGATGGTCTCGCATTCGGCCCGCTCCAGCCCGGCCAGGGCGAACTCGTCCACCTCGGCGTCGTAGCTGCCCGAGGTGGCGTTCATGGCATCGCGCAGATCGTAGGAGACGATATTGACGCAGAACACCCCGGTTTCGTCGATGTTGGCCACCGTGTCCTTGCCGAAATGGCGATCGTGCTTGCCGGCGGTGGAGGCGAACATCACCTGCGGCGGGGTGTAGGCCACGGCATTGAAGAAGGAATAGGGCGCCAGGTTGTCATGCCCGTCGCGGCCGCGGCTGGAGATCCAGCCGATCGGGCGGGGTGTGACGATGGCGTTGAACGGGTTGTGCGGCAGGCCGTGGCCGTCACTGGGCTTGTAAAACATCGCGCGGGTCCTCTCGTTGCCCATCAACTAGCCGCGTGCTAGCAGGCTTTCCAGTCAAAAAGGGCGAAAGGGACAGGGGTGATCCGCCTCGGCAGGGAAACGGCAGAGGACTGGTGGGAGGTGGAAGCCCTCTTCGACCTGTGCTTCGCACCCGGTCGCGAGGCGCTCTCGTCCTACCGGCTGCGCGACGGTATCGCCCCGGTGGCCGACCTGGGCCTGGTGGCGCGCGACGAAGAGGGAAACCTCGCCGCGGCCATCCGCTTCTGGCCGGTGCGGGTGGGCGGGCATGCCGCACTGCTGCTCGGCCCCGTCGCCGTGCACCCCACCCGGCAGGGCGAGGGTCTGGGCGGATGGCTGATCGCCGAAAGCCTCGAGAAGGCCCGCAAGCTGGGCTGGAAAAGGGTGCTGCTGGTGGGAGACGCACCCTATTATGGCCGCTTCGGCTTTGCCCGGCTCGAAGGCGTCGAGATGCCGCCGCCCACCAACCCCGAGCGGGTGCTGGGGCTGGAGCTGGAGCCCGGCGCCTGGGCCGGAGTGCGCGGGAAGGTGGCGCGCTGGGACGATACGTAAGGCCCGTTGAGCCCCGCCGCCGGCGCGGTTTCCCCGATGGGGCCGTTTCCGCGAAGCCCTCCTTCACCTTGCCCAAATACTCCCC
>WFPZ01000203.1 GCA_015487335.1 Paracoccaceae bacterium | reverse complement strand
TATGATCTGATCTGGTGCGCCGGCGGGGTCTATTTCCTCGGCATCACCGAGGCGCTGGAGCGGTGGCGCGATTCGCTCGCGCCGGGCGGGGTGATCGCCTTCACCGAGCCCTGTTTCTGGCGGGATCCGCCTTCGGAGGTGGTGGCGCATATCTGGTCGGGCTATCCGGCGATGAGCGGCGAGGCGGGCATCCGCGCCCGCATCGAGGCCGCCGACTACGAGGTGATCGCCACCCGCCGGCTGGCCGACAGCGCCTGGCAGGCCTATTACGGCCCCCTGCTGGAGCGGATGAACGCCCTGTACGAAGGGGCCGACGAGGATCTGCTGGAGGTGCTGCGCGCCGCCGCCGCCGAGATCGCCGCCTGGGACGAATACGGCGACGAGTTCGGCTATCTGCTCAGCGTGGTGCGCCCGGCATGAGCCTGCAGGCCTGCGCCGAGATCACCCGCCGCGGCGATCCCGAGCGCTTCATGGCCGCCATGGCCGCGCCGCCTGCCGCGCGCGCGGTGCTGTTTCCGCTTTACGCCTTCAACGTCGAGGTGGCCCGCGCCCCCTGGGTCACGCGCGAGCCCGCGCTGGCCGGGATCCGTCTGCAGTGGTGGCACGACGTGCTCGAGGAAATCGCCACCGGCGCGCCAGTCAGCCCCCATGAGGTGAGCCTGCCGCTGGCCGGGGTGCTCGACGGGCCGGGCGCGCGCGCCCTGCAGGGGCTGGTGGCGGCGCGCCGGCGAGATGTCGAGGGCGCCCCCTTCGCCGATTCGGCAGAGCTTTTGCATTACCTCGAGCAGACCGGCGGCACGCTGATGTGGGTGGCCGCCCGCGCCCTGGGCTGCAGGCAGGGCGAGGGGGCGGTGCGCGCGGTGGGCCGGGCGGCGGCGCTGGCCAGCTGGTTTCGCGCCGTGCCCGCGCTCGAGGCCCGCGCCCGCCACCCCTTGCCCGACGCCCGCGCGCAGGCGCTGGCCGGCCTGGCCCGGGCCGAGCTGGCCCGCCTGCGCGCCGCCCGCCGCGAGGTGCCGGCACCGGCCCGCCCGGCCACCCGCGCGGGCTGGCTGGCCGGGTGGGTGCTGCGCCGGGCCGCGGCCCGGCCGGAACGGATTCGCGCCGGCGGGCTGGAGCCGTCGGATTTCGTGAAGCGGGGCAGCCTGCTGTGGCGCACGCTTGCCGGGCGCGGCTGAACGCGCCTGCCGCTCAGGCCTCCTCGCGCCGCGGGCGCAGCATCAGCCAGATCAGCGCCGCGCCGGCCAGGGTCAGCAGCGGGATCATTGCCAGGTTGACGGCGCTCCAGCCCTCCCGGGCCGAACCGCCGGTGCAGTTCATCAGCCCGCCCGAGGCCAGAGAGGCCAGGGTCACCGCGCCGAACACGATCATGTCGTTGAGCCCCTGCACCCGGCCGCGCTCCTCTTCGGTGTGGGCCGCGGCCAGCATGGTGGTGGCGCCGATGAAGCCGAAGTTCCAGCCCACCCCCAGCAGGATCAGGGCGACGAAGAAATGCCCCAGCTGCACCCCGGACAGCCCCACCAGCCCGGCACCCATCAGGATCGCCAGCCCCAGGGCCATGATCTTCTCGGTTCCGAAGCGCACGATCAGATAGCCGGTGAAGAACGAGGGCGCGTACATCGCCAGCACGTGGCCGCTGACCACATCCGCGGCATTGCCCTGGCCATGGCCGTTGCCGACCATCGCCAGCGGCGTCGAGGTCATCACCAGGTTCATCAGCGCGTAGGAGACCATGCCGACGATGATCGCCACCGCGATGCGCGGGCTTTTCAGCAGTTCCAGCCGCGAACGCCCGCCGCTGGCGCCGGGTTCGGGGGCGGGCGGTCTGGGGATGTCGAGAAACAGGAACAGCCCCGAGCCCAGGACGTTGACCACGATCACCGCCACATAGGCGCCCACGAAGGGGGTCACCATCGCGTCGCTGGTCACCTTGACGAGCTGCGGCCCGATCACCGCCGCCGCCAGCCCCCCCGCCATTACCAGCGAGATCGCCTTGGGCTGGAAGGCCGCCGAGGCGGTATCGGCGGCGGCGAAGCGGTAGAAGCCGTGCGCCGACATGTAGACCCCGGTCAGGAGCGAGCCCAGCAGGAACAGCGCGAAGCTGTCGCTCATCAGCGCCCAGGCGCCGAATGCCCCGCCCAGCGCGCCGCTCATGGTGCCCACGAAGAAGCCGGCCCGCCGCCCGGCCCGCTGCATCAGCGCCGACATCGGCGTGGCCGCCAGCATCGAGCCCAGCACGATCATCGAGATCGGCAGGGTGGCGAAACAGGCGTTGGCGGCCAGCGACTGCCCGGCCAGCCCGCCGATGGTGAAGATCATCGGCAGCTGCGCGCCCAGCACGGCCTGGGCCAGCGCCAGCACCGCCACGTTGCGCCGCGCGCGGGTATCGTCATGGGGCAGGGTGGTTTCGCTCATTGGGCATGGGTAGCGCCGGGGCGGGGGGAAGAAAAGCCCCCATCGGCTCGGTCGATGACATGGGCGAAAGAACCGCTGACCGCCCCGATCGCCAGCCCCATGGGCCCCAGTTCCCGCCCTTCGGCGTCGCGGGCGGCAAACAGCGCCGGCCCTTCGGCGCGCAGGGTGGTGGCATAGTGAAACTCGTGCCCCGCCAGCGGCCCGGCGAAGGGGCCGGCCAGGGGCTCCAGCCGGCGGTATCCCAGATGCAGACGGCGCTCGGCGAAGGAGGTCTCCAGCGGCAGCAGGCCCAGCATCCGGTGGCGCCGGCCCTCGGCATCGGTCAGCGCCTCGCCCAGCACCATGTAGCCGCCGCACTCGCCATAGACCGCCCCCTCGCGCGCCGCCCGCGCCATGCCGGCGCGGAACCGCTCGGCGGCGGCCAGCCGGGCGGCGTGCAGCTCGGGGTAGCCGCCGGGCAGGAACACCAGCTCGGCCGGCGGCGGGGCCTCGTCGGCCAGCGGCGAAAAGAAGGCCAGCTCCGCCCCGGCGGCGCGCCAGTCGGCCAGAAGGTGCGGGTAGGCGAAGGCGAAGGCCGCATCCGAGGCAATCGCGATGCGCCCGGCGGGGGGCGGCAGGCGCGGCGCCGGCGGGGCCGGCGGCAGCGGCCGGGCGAGGGCGCGCAGGGCGTCGAGATCCACCGCCCGGCGCACGATCTGCGCCACCCTTGCGATGAAGGCCTCCAGATCGGGGCGCTCTTCGGCCTGCACCAGGCCGAGGTGGCGCGAGGGATGGGCCAGCCCCGGCTGGCGGCGGACCGCCCCCAGAACGGGCAGCCCCAGCGGGGCGAGCGCGCGGCGCAGCATCGCCTCGTGGCGGGGCGAGCCCACCTTGTTGAGGATCACCCCCGCCACCTCGACCGCCGGGTCGTGGCCGGCGAATCCGGCCACCAGCGGTGCCACCGATTGCGCCATGTGGGCCGCATCCACCACCAGCACCACCGGCAGCTCCAGCAGCCGCGCCAGGTCGGCGGTGGCGCCGCGGCCATCGGGCGGCGCGCCGTCGAACAGGCCCATGGCGCCTTCGACCACCAGCAGCCCCTCGCCGGCGGCGAGGGCGCGGATGCGCCCGGGCGCCATCGCCCAGGCGTCGAGATTGCGGCACGGCGCGCCGCAGGCGGCCTCGTGAAAGCGCGGGTCGATGTAGTCGGGGCCGCTCTTGGCCCCGCGCACCGGCGGGCCCGCGTCGCGCAGGGCGCGCAGCAGGCCGAGGGTGATGGTCGTCTTGCCGCTGCCCGAGCCGGGGGCGGCAATGATCAGGCCGCGGTTCATGGGGCTTCGGCGGGGCGGCCCGGCCCCGGAGGCTCGGGGTTGCGCGTGGGCTGGCCCGCGGCCATCGCCGGCCACTCCAGCGCCTGGCGCAGAAGCACCGCCCGCCCGATGACGATCACCGCCGGCGCGGAAAGCCCGGCGGCCGCGATGTCGGCAGCAGCGCGCGCCAGCGTGGTTTCCAGCACCTGCTGGTCGGGCAGCGAGGCGTTGCGCACCACCGCGACGGGTTCGCCGGGGGCGCGCCCGGCCCCGATCAGCGCCTCGGCGATGCGGGAGATGGTGCGCATGCCCATGTAGATCACGATCACCGGCGAGGCGCGCGCCAGCGCCGCCCAGTCCAGCGGCGGGGTGTCGCCCGAGGGGTCGTGCCCGGTGACGAAGGTGACCGCCTGGTTGACGTCGCGGTCGGTGACGGGGATGCCGGCCATGGCCAGCCCGCCGATCCCGGCGGTGATTCCGGGGATGACGCGAAACGGCACCCTGTGCCGGACCAGCGTCCGGGCCTCCTCGCTGCCGCGCCCGAACATGAAGGGGTCTCCGCCCTTGAGCCGCAGCACCCGCCTGCCGGCGCGCGCCAGCTCCACCAGCTGCAGCGAGATCTCGTGCTGTTTCGGCGAGGGCCGCCCGCCGCGCTTGCCGACATCGACAAGCTCGGCCCCGGGGCGCGCCCAGCCCAGGATATGCGGCGCCACCAGCGCATCATGGACGATGACCTCGGCCTGGCGCAGGGCGTTCAGCGCGTGCAGGCTCATCAGCCCCGGATCGCCCGGGCCGGCGCCGCACAGCCAGACCCAGCCGGGCTCCATCACCGGCCAGTCGGCGGGGGGAAGGGGGGGTGAATCGCTCATGCGCCCTTTATGGCGGTCGCGCGGGGCGGGGCAAAGCCCCGGTTTTTTGCATTTCCCGCGCCCCTTCCACTGCCTATAGTCCGGCCGATGAGCGACAGACCGGCCCCCACATTGCGCCGTGGCTGGACCACCGGCGCCTGCGCCACCGCCGCCACCCGCGCGGCGCTGGAGCGGCTGTGGGGCGGGCGCTTCCCCGAGCGGGTGAGCATCACCCTGCCGCGCGGCGAGCGGCCCGAATTCGCGCTGGCCCATCGCGCCGCGGGCCGGGGCTGGGCCGAGGCGGGCATCGTCAAGGATGCCGGCGACGACCCCGACGTCACCCACGGCGCGCTGGTGATCGCGCGGGTGGCGCCCGCGAAGGCTGGCGAGGGGGTGGTGTTTCGCGCCGGCCCCGGGGTGGGGGTGGTCACCATGCCGGGCCTGCCGGTGGCGGTGGGCGAGGCGGCCGTCAACCCGGTGCCGCGGCGGATGATGGGCGAGGTGGTGCAGCAGATGGCCGCGCGCTTTTCCCGCCCGGCGGACGTGGAGATCACGCTTTCCATTCCCGGCGGCGAAGAGCTGGCCAGACGCACCTGGAACCCGCGGCTGGGCATCCGGGGGGGGCTGTCGATTCTCGGCACCACCGGCATCGTGCGGCCGTTTTCCTGCTCGGCCTGGATCGCCTCGATCCACCGTGGCATCGACGTGGCGCGGGCCAGCGGGCTGCGCCACGTGGCCGGCTGCACCGGGGCCACCTCGGAGCGGGCGGTGCAGGCGCTATACGGCCTGCCCGACCACGCGATGCTGGACATGGGCGATTTCGCGGGCGGGTTGCTGAAATACCTGGCCGCCCATCCGGTGGAGCGGCTGACCATCGGCGGCGGCATCGGCAAGCTGGCCAAGCTGGCCCAGGGGGCGGGCGATCTGCATTCGGCGCGCAGCCAGGTGGATTTCGCGGCACTTGCCGAAATGGCGGGCGATCCACGGGTGGCGCAGGCCAATACCGCCCTGCAGGCGCTGGAAATCGCCGGCCCGAAGCTGGCCCGGGCGGTGGCGCAGGGGGCCCGCGCCGAGGCGCTGCGCCGGCTGAAGGGGGCGGATGTCGCGGTGGACGTGGTGGTGGTGGACCGCGCCGGCGAGATCGTGGCGAGGGCGGGCTGATGCTGCTTCTTCTGGCGGGCACCGGCGAGGGGCGCGAACTGGCCCGCAGGCTGGCGGCCGAGGGGCGCCCGGCGGTGGCCTCTCTGGCCGGCGCCACCCGCCGGCCCGCGCCGCTGGCCCTGCCCACCCGGGTGGGCGGCTTTGGCGGCGAGGCGGGCTTCGTCCGGTTTCTCGAGGAACGGCGGATCAGCGCCATTCTCGATGCCACCCATCCCTTTGCCAGCCGCATCAGCCACCGCGCCGCGCGGGTGGCGGCGGCCCGCGGCCTGCCCTGCCTGCAGCTTCTGCGCCCGCCCTGGCGGCCGGGGGAGGGGGACAACTGGGTGCCGATCTCGCGCGAGGAAGAGGCCGCGCGCCTCGTCCCCGCCGGCGCCACCGTCTTTCTCGCCACCGGCCGCCAGCGGCTGGAGCGTTTCGCCGGCCTCTCCGGCTGCCGGGTGATCTGCCGCCGGATCGACCGGGCCGAAGAGCCGTTCCCCTTCGCGGGGGGGGAATTCCTTGTCGGGCGGCCGCCCTTTTCGGTGGCCGCGGAGG
>WFPZ01000202.1 GCA_015487335.1 Paracoccaceae bacterium | reverse complement strand
GCCCGGGGGCTGAACCCGCTGCCCGTCTTCGTGGCCTCGCTGAAGGATGCGCTTTCGGCCGCGACGCTGGAGAGGCTCTTCGCCGAGGCGCCGCCCGAGGTGATCCTCAACGCCACCGCCTTCGCCACCGGCTCCTTCGGCGGCGAAGAGGGCGCCAATCCGCTCGCCTCGCCCGCCGCCAACGGCGCCCCGGTCTTTCAGGTGGTGCTCTCGGCCTCCTCCGAAGAAGCCTGGGAAAGCGGGCTGTCCGGCCTCTCGGCCCGCGACATCGCCATGAACGTGGCCCTGCCCGAGGTGGACGGGCGGATCCTGAGCCGCGCCGTCTCGTTCAAGGGCGAGGCCTTCTTCGACGAGGCCACCCAGTGCCCCATTGCCACCTATCGCGCCCGCCCCGACCGGGTGGATTTCGTAGCCGACATGGCCGCAGCATGGGCGCGCCTGCGCCGCACTCCGCCCGCCCGGAGGCGCGTGGCGCTGGTGCTCGCCAACTACCCCAACAGGGACGGGCGGCTGGCCAATGGCGTCGGGCTCGACACCCCCGCCGCCACCGTCCACGTGCTGAAGGCGCTTGCGCGAGAAGGATACGCCCTGCGCAGCATTCCCGAGGATTCCGACGCCCTGATGCAGGCCATCCTCGCCGGCCCCACCAACTGGCTCACCGACCGTGCCGGGCGTGCTGGCGGGGTGGAGTTGCCGATGTCGGAGTACCAGATCGCCTACGGCCAGCTGCCACACGACCTGCGCGCCGCCATCGAAGAGCGCTGGGGGCCGCCAGAGGCCGACCCGTTCTTCGAATCCGGCGAGGTGGATTGCGGGCGCTTCAAGCTGTCGGTGCTGCAGTTCGGCAATGTGGTCGTCGGCATCCAGCCCGCGCGCGGCTACAACATCGACCCGACCGACACCTACCACTCGCCCGATCTCGTGCCGCCGCACAACTACCTTGCCTTCCATTTCTGGCTGCGCCACGTGCATGGGGCCGATGCCATCGTGCACATGGGCAAGCACGGCAACCTGGAATGGCTGCCGGGCAAGGCGGTGGCGCTGTCGGCTTCGTGCTGGCCCGAGGCGGTGCTGGGGCCGGTGCCGCACATCTACCCCTTCATCGTCAACGATCCGGGCGAAGGCACGCAGGCCAAGCGCCGCGCGCAGGCGGTGATCATCGACCACCTGACCCCGCCGCTGACCCGCGCCGAAAGCTACGGGCCGATGCGCGACCTCGAGGCGCTGGTGGACGAATATTACGAAGCCGCCGGGGTGGATCCGCGAAGGCTGGACCATCTCCGCCGCGAGATCCTCTCGCTTACTTCGGTCACCGGGCTGGACGCCGATGCGGGGCTGACCGGCGAGGACGAGGAGGGCGACCTTGCGAAACTGGATGCCTACCTGTGCGAACTGAAGGAGGCGCAGATACGCGACGGGCTGCACGTGTTCGGCATTTCGCCCGAGGGCCGTCAGGCGCGCGATCTGCTGCTGGCGCTGTTGCGCGTGCCGCGAGGTGACGGGCAGGGGGCGAACGCCTCGCTGCTGCGAGCGCTGGCCGAGGATTTCTCCCTGGGGTTCGATCCGCTCGATTGCGACATGGCCGCGCCATGGGAAGGGCCGCGGCCCGAGCCGCTGGCGACGGTGAGCGCCGATCGATGGCGCAGCGCGGGCGATACGGTGGAGCGGCTGGAGCTGTTTGCGACCCGGCTGCTTGAAGAATCGGCAAGGTTCGCGCCCGGCCCCGAGGGGGGGCGCATTTCGCGCCCGCCCTGGGGGGCGGGGCCGGGCGCGAACCGGATCGCAAGCGATCCGGCAGAGAACGCCCAGCAGCAGATCAAGCCCCCCGGCCCGGCCAGTGCCGCCGTCCTCGCTTTCGCCCGCGAGCACCTCGCGCCCACCGTCGCCGCCTGCGGCCCGGCCGAACTTTCCGGCCTGCTGACCGCGCTCGATGGCCGCTTCGTCGCCCCCGGCCCTTCCGGCGCGCCCACCCGCGGGCGCCCCGACACGCTGCCCACCGGGCGCAACTTCTACAGCGTCGACAGCCGCGCCGTGCCCACGCGCACCGCCTGGGCGCTGGGGTGGAAATCGGCCAGTTTGCTGATCGAGAAACACCTGCAGACCCATGGCGACTGGCCCCGCGCCATGCTGATCACCGCCTGGGGCACCGCCAACATGCGCACCGGCGGCGACGACATCGCCCAGGCGCTCGCGCTCATGGGTGTCAAGCCGCAGTGGGATGCGCTGAGCCACCGCGTCACCGGCTTCGAGATCATCCCCGCAACTGCCCTTGGCCGCCCGCGCGTCGATGTCACCCTGCGCATCTCGGGCTTCTTCCGCGATGCCTTCCCGCAGCTGATTGCGCTTTTCGACAGCGCCGCCCGCGCGGTGATGGCGCTGGACGAGCCCGACGACGTGAACCCCGCCGCCGCCCGCGCCCGCGCCGAAGGGGCCGAGGGGCAGCACCGGGTTTTCGGGGCCAAGCCAGGGGCCTATGGCGCCGGGCTGCAGGCGATGATCGACGAGCGCCTCTGGGCCGACAAGGCCGACCTCGCCGAAGCCTACCTCGAATGGGGCGGCTACGCCTATGGCGCCGGCCGCGAAGGCCAGCGCGCCCGCGCCGCCTTCGAAACCCGGCTGCGCAAGGTGGACGCCATCGTCCAGAACCAGGACAACCGCGAACACGACCTGCTGGATTCGGACGACTACTACCAGTTCGAAGGCGGCGCGGCGGCGGCGGTGGCCACGTTGCAGGGCCGTGAGCGCCCGATCTACCACAACGACCACTCGCGCCCCGAGCGCCCCGTCATCCGCACGCTGGAAGACGAGATCGGCCGCGTGGTGCGCGCGCGCGTCACCAACCCGAAATGGATCGAAGGGGTGAAGCGCCACGGCTACAAGGGCGCCTTCGAGATCGCCGCCACGGTGGACTACATGTTCGCCTTCGCCGCCACCACCGGCGCGGTGAAGAGCCACCATTTCGACATGGTGCATGCCGCCTTTCTGGAAGACGAGGAAACGCGGGCGTTCATCGAGGAGCACAACCCGCCCGCCCTGCGCGAGATCGCCCAGCGCCTGGCCGAGGCCATCGAACGCGGGCTGTGGGTGCCGAAATCCAACTCGGCCCGGGGGCTGCTCAGCCGTCTGCTGGCAGGGGAGGGCAATCCACCTGCGCCAGAATGATCGCCTGATCGCCCCGCAGGCTGCCCTTGCGGATGCGGCATCCGGTGGCCTGCTCGATGGCCCGGTAGGCCTTCTCCAGCGTCAGGGCGAGGCTGGGCAGCGGCTCGAGGGAAACGCGGTGCGCCTCCACCTCGCCGGTGCCGGGCCGCAGGTAGATGCGAAAGCGGCTGCCGTCCACCACCGCCTCGCGCGGCGGGGCAGTGGAAAACCCCGGGCTGGGGCTGGAACAGGCGGCCAGCAACAGGAAAGCGGCAGAAAGAAGGGCCGGGGCGCGCATGGCTCCATTTCTCTCCGCACAGGGTTAACAACTCGTCAACACGCCCATGCCGCTTGCAATCGGCATCCCGGGCAGTCAACTCTTCAGGAAGCGACAGGAGGCAGCAGATGACCGAAGACACGGACCGCCACGCCCTCAAGATGGCGCGCAAGAAGGCCGCGCGCGAAAAGATCATGGCCACCAAGACCGACGAGAAGGGGCTGATCATCGTCCATACCGGCAAGGGCAAGGGCAAGAGCACCGCCGCCTTCGGCATGATCTTCCGCTGCATCGCCCATGGGCTTCAATGCGCCGTGGTGCAGTTCATCAAGGGCGGCATGCCCACCGGCGAGCGCGATCTGATCCAGCAGAGGTTCTCCGACATTTGCGCCTTCCACACCATGGGCGAGGGCTTCACCTGGGAAACCCAGGACCGGCAGCGCGATACCGAAATGGCCCGCGCCGCCTGGGAGAAGGCGAAAGAGCTGATCCGCGACCCGGCCAACCGCATGGTCCTGCTCGACGAGATCAACATCGCGATCCGCTACGATTACGTGCCGGTCGCCGAGGTGATCGACTTCCTGAAAACGGAGAAGCCCGAGATGACCCACGTGGTGCTCACCGGCCGCAACGCCCATCCCGAGCTCATCGACCTGGCTGATCTGGTCACCGAGATGGAGCTGGTCAAGCACCCCTTCCGCTCCGGGATCAAGGCCCAGATCGGGGTGGAATACTGAGCGCCCGGGCACGGCTGCACGTCCGCCGTGCGTAGCCGACGAGCCCGGCCCGTCAGAGCCTCATTTCTTCCCCTTCCCCAGCGCTCGCGCCTCGCTCAGCGTCATCGAGGTGGAGAGCGCCTCGGGGTCCAGCCGCAGCTCGATCACGGCCAACCGCCCCGAGGCATGCGCCCGCGCGAAGGCTTCGGGAAAATCCTCGCCACGCTCCACCACTTCGCCATGGCCGCCATAGGCGCGGGCCAGCGCAGCGAAATCGGGGTTGGCCAGATCGGTGCCGCTGACCCGCCCGGGGTAGGTGCGCTCCTGATGCATGCGGATGGTGCCGTAGCGGCCGTTGTTGGCCACGATCACCACCACCTTCGCCCCGTGCTGCACGGCGGTGGACATCTCGTTGAGGGTCATCTGGAAACAGCCGTCGCCGGCCAGGCACACCACGGTGCGTTCGGGGTGTTCGAGGCTGGCGGCGATTGCCGCCGGAAAGCCGTACCCCATGGAGCCCGACGTCGGCGCAAGCTGGGTACCATGCCGCTTGAAGCGGAAATAGCGGTGCAGGAAGGCGGCATAGTTGCCCGCCCCGTTGGCAAGCACCGCATCCTCGGGCAGGTTGTCGGACAGCCAGCACACCACATCCTCCAGCTTCACCGCGCCGGGGGTTTCCTTCGGCTGCTGCCAGGCCTCGTAATCGGCCCGCGCGGCGCTGGCCCAACCGGCCCAGGCCGGGCTGGCCGGACCGTTCTCGCCACGCAGGGCGGCCAGGAAATCGGGCGCGGTGGCGGTGATGGCCAGATCTGCGCGGTAGACGCTGCCCGGCACCGCCGGGTCGGGGTGCACGTGGATGATCGTCTTGCCCGGGCTGGCCGGGTTCACGAGGCTGTAGCCGCCGGTGGGAATGTCGCCAAGGCGCGACCCGAGGATCAGCAGACAGTCGGCCTCGCGCAGGCGGCCGGCCAGTTTCGGGTTCATCCCCACGCCAAGGTCGCCCACGTAACCGGCCGCGCGGTTGTCCATGTAGTCCTGCCGGCGGAAGCTCACCGCCACCGGCAGGCCGAAGGCGCCGGCAAGGCGCTCGAGGTCCTGTGCCGCCCGGGCCGACCACCCCGGCCCGCCCGCTACCACCAGCGGGCGGGAGGCCCGGGTCAGCAGGGCCAGCGCCTCGGCCAGCTGCGTTTCGGATACCGCCGGGGGCGTCAGCGGCGCTGGCGGCAGCACGGGGGCCGTGGCCGCGCCGCTCAGCACATCCTCCGGCAGGGCCAGAACCACCGGCCCCGGCCGTCCCGACATGGCTACCCGGAAGGCGCGGTTCACGTATTCGGGCAGGCGGTCGGTGTCATCCACTTCGGCCACCCATTTGGCCAGCCCGCCAAAGAAGGCGCGGTAGTCCACCTCCTGAAAGGCGTCGCGGTCGCGATGGGCGCGCGGGATCTGGCCCACGAACAGCACCATCGGGGTGGAATCGTGGCGCGCCACGTGAACCCCGGCACTGGCATTGGTGGCACCGGGGCCGCGGGTGACGAAGGCCACGCCGGGCCGGCCGGTCAGCTTGCCCGTCGCCTCGGCCATCATCGCCGCACCGCCTTCGTGGCGGCATACGACATTCTCGATGCCCGAGCCGTGCAGCCCGTCGAGCACCGCCAGAAAGCTCTCTCCGGGAACCGAGAACACCCTCGAGATCCCATGCGCCTTCAGCTGCTCCACAAGCAACTGCCCGCCGTGCCGCCTGCCGCCCATCTGCACCCCCTTCAATCCCGTGTCCTGCTGCCGCCTGCATGGCATTGACGGTGGCGCGCGTAAAGAGAGGGTGTCAGGCGGGGTTGGAAATCTCGATCAGGTTGCCGTCCGGGTCGCGCAGGCAGACGAGATGGTGGGGCGCCTTCACGCCTGGCCGCATTTGCGATTGCCTTCCGGTTCGCCACGGGTACCCTGCCGGCATGCCCCACACGCCCGACCAGACGCAAATCGTTCACGACAGGATGGACCCCGCCCGCGCCGCGGCGCTGCACGCCACGCTCGGGCGCCCGGGCCGCCCACCCGGCCCCGATGAGCCGCTGCCGCCCTTCTGGCACATGATCTACTTCTGGGATGTCCGCCCGCCGCAGGATCTGGGCCGCGACGGCCACCCGCGCACCGGTCTGGGCCTGATCCCAGACCTCGGCCTGCCCCAGCGCATGTGGGCCGGCGGAAAGCTGGAGTTTCTCGCCCCCCTGCGCCTCGGCCAGCCGGCCGAGAAGCGCTCGATGGTCGAGGACGTCCAGATCAAGCAGGGCCGCAGCGGCAAGCTGGGCTTCATCCACCTGCGTCACGACATCATCCAGCAGGGCCGGCTTTGTGTTACCGAGCGGCAGGATCTGGTCTACAAGTCCCCCACCCCGCCAGACGCCGGGCGCCAGCCGCCCGTGGCCAGCCGGCAGCCGGAGGGCTGCAAGGCGGCCAGCTTCAGCACCACCTTGCTGTTTCGCTACTCGGCGCTGACGATGAACGGCCACCGCATCCACTATGATGCCGATTACGCGCGCGGCCACGAGGGCTATGCCGGGCTGGTGGTGCACGGGCCCCTGCTGGCGCAGCTGCTGATCCATTACGCCGAAGAGGTTCTGGGGCCGCTGCGCAGCTTCGGCTTTCGCGCCACCTCGGCGCTGATGGTCCATGAAGAGGCCGAACTGTGCCACCAGGGCAACGCCTTCTGGGTGCGCGGCCCGGACGGGCGGCTGTGCATGGAGGCCACGGCCCACTGAAGCGCCGGGCCGGGCTCAGAGGCTGGCTTCGACGCGGAAGTCGTCCGGTATGGCGTCGCGCCCCTCGAGCACCAGATCGGCCATCACCTGCGCCACCTTCGGCGCCATTCCGAAGCCGATCTTGAACCCGCCGTTGGCGATGAACTCCCCCGGCCTGCCCGGGTATGGCCCCAGCATCGGCGCCCGGCTGCGGGCGCGCGGGCGCACGCCGGCCCATGTGGCCAGAACCGGAGCCTCGGCCAGCAGCGGCACGGCGTCGGTGGCGCGGCGGATCAGCTCTTCCACCTGTTCGTCGGTGGTGTCGGGGCGGGTGAAGCTGCGCTCGGTGGTCGAGCCGATGGCCACGGTGCCGTCGTCGTGCGGCACGACATGCAGCCCGTCGGCATAGAGCTGCGGCTGATCGCGCGCATCGAGGCGCAGCAGCGCCGCCTGCCCCTTCACCCCGGTCCCGACCGGGCGGCCAAGTTCGCGCGAGAGCGCCTCCAGCCCCTCGTAGCCGGTGGCGTGAATGACAGGCCCTTCCGGCCGGCCCTCGGCAGCAATCCCGGCCCCGCGCGCGGCAAGGGCCCCGGCCAGGGACAGGCAGGCGCGGTGCGGGTCTATCCGCGCCGAGAGGGTGTCGTGGATCAGCCAGCCGGAGGGGCTGCGCGGCGCCCATGGGCCGAAGCCGGAGGCCGGAACCACCCGCCATTCGGCCTCGCCGCGCCACAGCCGGGCGGCCTGTTGCGCGCGCTCGCGGGCCAGATCCAGGGCGCGCTCGTCGGCCACCGGCTGCAGCCGTCCGGTGCGGCCATAGCCCGAGGCCAGCCCCGAGGCCTCTTCCACCCCGGACCAGAAGGCGCCGGCCATCAGCAGGCTTTGCAGCTGGAATTCCTTCTTGGCGTTCCACCGCTCCGGCGTGTGCGGGGCCAGCGCACCGACCACCCCGCCACTGGCCCCGCCGCCCGCACCGCGCGGGTCGATCAGCTGCACCTGCGCCCCGCGGCGGGCACATTCCCAGCCGATCGACAGGCCGAATATCCCCGCCCCGAGTATCGTCACATCCGGCGTTGCCAAAGCCGCCCCCTTTGCCCATTGTCGGCACGACATCCACGTTTAGGGCAAGCGGCGATGGCAGACCAGACGCCAGCGGTCGAATGGCGCGACGGCGACACGCCGGTCTCGTCCCTGTTCCAGGATCCGTATTTCTCGGTGGTCGACGGGCTGGCCGAAACCCGGCACGTGTTTCTGGCCGGCAACGACCTGCCCGCGCGCTTTCGTCCCGGCTTCCACATCGCCGAACTGGGCTTCGGCACCGGGCTGAACATGCTTGCCGCCTGGGCCGCGTGGAACGCGTCCGGCACCGATGGGCCGCTGCGTTTCACCAGTTTCGAGGCCTACCCGCTGGCCCCTGCCGACATCGCCCGCGCCCTGGCCGCCTTCCCCGAGCTGGCGCCGCTGAGCGGCCCGTTCCTGCAGCGCTGGCGGGCAGGCGCCCGGCGGTTCTCTCTGCCGGGACTGGAGGCGGAGATCATCGAGGGAGATGCCCGCCAGCGGCTGGGCGCCTGGGATGGCGCGGCGGATGCCTGGTTTCTCGACGGCTTCGCGCCGGCCCGCAACCCCGAGCTGTGGGAACCCGCGCTGATGGCGCAGGTGGCGGCGCATACCCGCCCGGGCGGCACCTTCGCCACCTATACCGCGGCCGGGGCCGTGCGCCGCGCCCTGAGCGAGGCCGGCTTCGAGGTGGCGCGCCGCCCCGGCTTCGGGCGCAAGCGGCACATGAGCACCGGCCGGCTGAGGCCGCCGCCATGAACGTGCAGAACACCCGGCTGGGCATCTGGCTGATGGTGGCCACCACGGTGGTCTTCGCCCTGCAGGACGCCATGTCGCGCTACCTGGCGGGAAATTACAACGTGCTGATGGTGGTGATGATCCGCTACTGGTTCTTCGCCGCCTTCGTGATCGTGCTGGCCGCCCGCCGGGCCGGAGGCATCCGGCAGGCCGCGGCCACCACCCAGCCTGTTCTGCAGATCGTCCGCGGGCTGCTGCTGGTGGGCGAGATCTGCGTCACCGTGCTGGCCTTCGTGCTGCTGGGGCTGGTGGAGACCCATGCGGTGTTCATCAGCTACCCGCTGCTGGTGGCCGCGCTTTCCGGCCCGGTGCTGCGCGAGCACGTGGGCTGGCGGCGCTGGGGGGCGATCATGATCGGCTTTGCCGGCGTCCTGATCATCCTGCAGCCCGGCTTCGGCGTGTTCACCCCCGCCGCCCTGGTGCCGCTGCTGGGGGCGTTCATGTTTGCGCTCTATGGGCTCCTGACCCGCTACGTGGCGCGTCTCGACTCCACCGCCACCAGCTTCTTCTGGACCGGCGTGGTGGGGGCGGCGGCGATTACCGCGGCAGGCATCTGGTTCTGGGAGCCGATGCGCCCGCCCGACTGGGGCTGGATGGGGCTTCTGTCCGTCTCGGCGGTGCTCGGGCACTGGCTGCTGATCCGCTGCTACGAGGTGGCCGAGGCCAGCGCGGTGCAGCCGTTTGCCTATCTGCAGCTGGTCTGG
>WFPZ01000201.1 GCA_015487335.1 Paracoccaceae bacterium | reverse complement strand
CGGCGAGGCCGGCATGCGCGCCGCCGGCGCCAAGCCCTTCGGCTCGCCGGCAGGGCAGGGGCTGCGCCTGCAGCACGGCCAGTGGCAGGATGCGACATCCGGGCGCGGCGGCAGTTTCGGCCGGGGCCGCGCCGCGCCCGGATGTCGCATCCTGCCACTGGCCGTGCTGCAGGCGCAGCCCCTGCCCTGCCGGCGAGTCGAAGGGCTTGGCGCCGGCGGCGCGCATGCCGGCCTCGACGGCGCGATACCAGCTGTCGCCTTCCTCCTTCACGTCGCCCGAGGCGCAGACGATCAGCCATTTCCGTGCCCGGGTCAGGGCAACGTAAAGCAGCCGCATGCGCTCTTCCTCGCGGGCTTCGCGCTGCCGGGCGGCCAGATCTTCGGCCAGAGGGGGGCGCAGGGCGGAGGGGGGCTTCCAGATCACGCCCTCGTCGCCGACGAGCAGCTCGTCGCGCTGGCTGGGGCGCAGGTCGGCGGTATCGGGGAGGATCACGATCTCCGATTCCAGACCCTTGGCGCCATGGGTCGTCATGACCCGGATCCGGTCTCCGGCGCTCTCGGGCTGACGGCGAACCTCCACCTCGCCGCTTTCCAGCCAGGTGAGGAAGCCGATCAGGCTGGGCACCTCGGCGCGCTCGAAGGCCAGCGCCTGGGAAAGCAGCGCGTCAATCCCCTCGTCCGCCTCGGCCCCGAGCCGGGCCAGCAGCCGCCGCCGCCCGTCGTGGCGGGTGAGGATGCGTTCCAGCAGATCGAACGGGCCGAGGAAATCGGCGTGATCGCGCAGATCCGAAAGCATCTCGCAGGCCTGCGGAAACGCCTCGCGCCGGGCCATGAGCGCCGGCCACAGCCCGCCCTCGGGGCGGTCGTGGGCGATGTCGAACAGATCCCGCTCGGAAAGGCCGGAGAGCGGCGAGCGCAGCACCGCGGCAAGCGAAAGGTCATCTTCCGGGGTGGTCAGGAAGGACAGCAGCGCGGTGAGATCCTTAACCGCCATCTCGGCCCCGATGCGCAGCCGGTCGGCCCCGGCAATCGGCAGCCCCAGCGCCTTGCAGGCGCGGATGATCTCGTGAAACAGGTCCGAGCGGCGCTGCACGAGGATCAGGAAATCGCCGTACCGGACAGGTCTGAACTCGCCGTTTTCCCCCGGAATAGAGCCTGTTTCGACCATGTCGCGAATATTTTCCGCGATGGTCCGGGCCAGCACCACCCGGTGGTCGTTGGCGGCCAGCATGTCTTGCGGGTCGTGCCAGGCCTTGTCCTCGGGCCCGTCCTCCCCGGGGATGACGGGCCACAGGTCCGCCCTGCCCGGCAGATCCCGGCGGTGGGCGACATGGCAGGTGGGTCCGCCCACCCCGCGCCCGCCGCTCTGGCCGAAGACCGCATCGACCAGCTGCAGGATGGCCGGGGACGAGCGGAAGGAGTGATCGAGGGAAAGCTCCTGAAACGGCTCTGCGGCCCTTTCGAAGGCAGCGGAGAAATAGCCGCGCATCTCGTCGAAGGCGCGCGGATCCGCCCCCTGGAAGGAGTAGATGGACTGCTTGAGATCGCCCACCACGAAAAGCGTGCGCCGCAGCCCGGGGCGCGCGCCCTCTCCGGCGGTGAACTCGCCGGCCAGCAGCCGCACCAGCTGCCATTGTTCGGGGCTGGTGTCCTGGGCCTCGTCCACCAGAATGTGGTCGATCCCGCCGTCGAGCCGGAAAAGAACCCACTGCGCCGCCGCGCGGTCTTCGAGAAGACGGCGCGCGGCGGTGATGAGATCGTCGAAATCAAGCAGCCCGCGGGCCCGTTTGCGCGCCTCGTATTCGTTCAGAAAGACCGTGGCGAAGCGCTGCAGGGCCAGGGTTCTTTCGGCGGCAAGCAGGGCATTGCGGCGGATGCGGGCGGCCTCGATACGCTGCATCAGGTGGTTCAGCCGAGCGGTGAGCTCGGGGTGGGCCTCGCGCAGCGCTTTGGTGGGAAAAGTCTCTATCTTGGCGGAAAAGGGCGTTTTCGCGCCCGATCCGGTCAGCAGGACCGGGATCAGGATATCGAGGGACTCCACCCCCAGCGGCTGGCCGAGAAGCTCTCGCAGCCGGGCGGCGGCCTTGCGGTCGCTCTTGCCGCCTTCGGCCTCGAGCACCGCGACCAGCTCGGCGATCAGCGCCGGATCATCGGGCAGGAAGGCCTCTTCGCGCAGGGCCTCGCGCCCGTAGCCTTCGGGCAGGCCGAACATCCGCCACACCTCCGCCGCCCCGCGCGGCCGGCCGAGAAGGTTGCGGTGGCGGACGATCTCCTGCGCGAGGGCCGGGAAATCCTCGCCGGTGAAATGATCGGCCACCGCCCGCAGCGCATCGGCATCGGCGCCCTCGGCGATCTGTTCCACCACCTCTTCCTGCAGCAGCCGGGCGGCGCGATCGTCCATTTCGGTAAAAAAGGGCGAAACGCCGGCCTCGATGGGAAAGCGACGCAGGAGCGAGGCGCAGAAGGAGTGGATGGTCTGGATGCGCAGCCCGCCCGGCGTGTCGATGGCACGGGCAAACAGGGTGCGCGCCCGCGACAGCGCCCGTTCGTCGAAATGCTCGGCATGACCCAGCGCCGAGAGGCTGGCGCGCAGGGCGTCGTCGCCCTGCATGGCCCATTCGCCCAGCCGCCGGAACAGCCGGTTCTGCATCTCGGAGGCGGCGGCCTTGGTATAGGTCAGGCACAGGATGTGCTGGGGCGAGACCCCATCGAGCAGCAGCCGCGCCACCCGATCGGTCAGCACCCGCGTCTTGCCCGAGCCGGCATTGGCGGCCAGCCAGGTGGAGGCGCCGGGGTTGGCGGCCTCGATCTGCCGCCGGGTGGCGTCATCGGGGGCCATGGCCAACCTCCTCGCTGCGGGGCTCGTGGGTTTCGTCCCATTCGCCGTATCGCGCCAGATGATCGTAATCGCCGGCAAAGCTTGTCCGGGCTACGGCGCGGCGCGCGGTGTAGCCCTGCGTGGGGCGCTGATAATGGCGGATCAGACGCAGGAATTCGTCTCTGATCCGGGCGGTTTCGCCATCTTCGAGAGGAATTTCGACAGTCTTCGGACTGGCCCCGAGGCCGATATAGGCCACGCGGGCCACCTGGGCGGGGGCCAGCCCCTCGAAGGCGCCGTGCTCGGCCATGACCGCCTCGAGCAGCAGCTGCTTTTCGAACCGCTCGACCTGCGGGGCGGTGGGCGGACTGCCCGTCTTGTAATCGTAGATGAGGTATTCGCCGCTTTCGGTGCGGTCGATGCGGTCGGCCTTCGCGGTGAGGGTGAAGCCGATCTCGGGGAAGTCCAGCCTGCCCCTCACCTCCTGCGCGGCGGGGGTGGCGAGGGCCTGGCGGCGCCGCTCGTCGGCGAGGAAGCGGTCGGCAACCCGCGCAAGCCGGGCGCGCCAGAACAGCCGGGCGGCGGGCCAGGGGGCCTCTTGCGCCAGCACTTCGTCGGCGATGCGCATGAGCAGGGCGCGGGCCCGTTCCGGCCCGGACGAGAGATCGACCTCGCGGATGAAGCGCTCGAACACCCTGTGCAGAACCGTGCCGCGCAGGGGGGCGTCCGGGCGGCGGTGCAGGGGGTCGAGCTTCTTCAGCCCGAGAATCCTTTCGGCATAGATCGCGTAAGGGTCGCGGATCAGCCGGGCGACGGCGGTGACGGAAAGCTGCCGCGGCCGGGCCGCGACCGGCGGGCGCGGCGAGGGGCGCGGTGCAGGCGGCACGGGGGCGGGCCGCTCAAGTGCTGCTGCGCGTTGCAGCCAGGCCTCGCCGCGCGCGCGCATCTGCCGCAGCGCCCCGGCCCCTTCATCGGACATGCCGGACATCAGGTTGACGAGGCGGTTGAGCCAGCGCGAGGGCACGGTTTCGGAATCGTCGTCGCGCAGGGCGCGGCAAAGCACCACCTCTTCGGCGCAGATCGCCTGCTGGAAATCATGCGCCGCCAGGCCGATGCGGCGCTCGGGCACCAGCAGCCCCGCGCGGGCGCGCAGCTCGCGGTTCAGCCACGGGTCGGGGGCGGGCAGGCCGGGCCATGTGCCCTCGTTGAGCCCGCCGAGAATCACCAGATCGGCCCCCTGAACCCGGGCCTCCAGCGTGCCCCAGATCATGATGCCGGGGTGGGGGCGGACCGGATCGCGCACCTCGATGCCTTCCAGCGCGGCGTCGAAAAGGGCGGCGTAGTCGCGCGGAGAGATGGTGCCGCCATGGGCGGCGGCGGCCTCCAGCTCGGCCATCAGGCGGCGCGCCTCCACCCCGGCCGGCTGCTTCCACAATCCGCCGGGGCTGGCGCCTCCGGGCCCGGCGGCAAGGGCCTCGGCGGTGCGCAGGTGCCGGGCGACGTGCCGGGCAAGGGGGGCCTCGGCCGGCTGCTCGTGACCGAACAGCGTGTCTGCAACCCAGCCCGCCCAGGCCTGGCGGGCCTCGTCGCCCTCGGCCCAGCGCAGGATGTCGCGGGCGGCCGGAAAGGGCGGGCCGTGGCGGCGCAGCTGCATCTCCAGCTCGCGTGTCCAGCGCAGATGGGGGCCCCGGGCCTCTGGCGTCGAGGCGGTGAGCGGGTGCTTGAGCACGATCAGCAGACGTTCCGCCGTCAGGGGCGTTCCGAAGACCCCGGCCAGGTGGCGCAACAGCCGCCCCGGTGCCGAGAGCGCCAGCGGCTGGCCGGCGCTGGCGTCGGGTTCGATCCGCCAACGGTCGAGGGCCGCCGTCACCTGCCGGGTCAGCAGCCTGTCGGGGGTCACGAGCGCCGCCGTCCGGCCCTGTTCCGCCGCCTCGCGCAGCATCAGTGCGATGGCCAGCGCCTCGTGCCGCGGCGAGGGCGCTTCCAGCAGCGTCACCTTTTCCATGGCTTCGGGCACGCCGCTCAGGGCCGGGGCCTCGCGCAGCCACTGGTCGGTCACCGGGGCGGGCCGCAGGGCCAGCGAGACCAGCCGGTTGCGCGCCGGAGAGGGCGGGCGGGCGTCTGCCACCCAGGGGCGGACCTGCCCGGGCGGCATGCCGAGGGCGGCCAGCAGCCGGGCGAAGCGGAATTGCGGGTGGTCTTCGGCGGTGAGCGCGTCGTTCAGCCGTTCCCAGACGGCGGCGGGCAGGTCGAAGTCGAAGCCGGGCAGGATGACGGCGCCCTGAGGCAGCTGCGCCACCGCCTGCATCAAGAGGGCGGTCGTGCCGCGCGAGCCGGTGGACCCGGCCACCAGAACGGGGTGCTGCGGGGGGGTGTCGCGCCAGCGGGCGATCAGCCGTTCGACGGCCATGCGCTGGCGCGCGGCCGCACCGGGGGCTTCGCTGCCGCCGGGGCCGAAGAGAGGGGCGACAATGTTCAGAAACTGCTGGCCGCGCTGCCAGTGGCCCGAGAGATCCTGCACGTCGAGGGCGGCGATGGCGTCCGGCGTCACTCCCTCGTCGTGCATCTCGTCGAGCAGCTGGCCGAGGCTGTCGGCGAGGTCGAACAGGGCTGAGCGCGGGGCCAGATCGGGCTGGGCGTCGAGCAGCCGGGCGATCAGGCGGGCGAGCTCCAGCTTGCGCTGGAACGGGGGCACCGGGGGCGGGGCGCCGACGGGCAGGCGGGCGAGATCCGTCACCAGGTGGATGCGGGGCAGCAGGCGGGCGGGGCCCGTGTCGAACAGCGAGAGGATGCGCCGCCGCATGCGGCTGGTGTTGACGAAAAGCTCGACCCGGGCCAGGGCCTCCGGGGGCTGGCCGGCAAGGCGCTGGTGCAGGCCGCGCAGCAGCAGGGCCGGGAAATCCGCCCCCGGCGGGCAGGCGAAGACGCGCGGCCGGGTGGTGGGCTCAAACATCGGGCCGGGCCGCGGCGGCGGGCTGGCCGGCGTGGCGGGAAAGCGGCTCGAGCAGCTCCGTCCAGCGTGGCGAATCGGCGTTGAAGGTCAGGATCCGGGTCTGCGGATCCTGATCGGGCATGAACGCGATGCGCAGCGCTCCCTCGGGGGTCAGAGCTCCCAGCCGGTCGGGCCATTCGACGAGGCAGACGGACTCGAGAAAGGCGTCTTCCAGGCCCAGCTCGGCCACTTCCATGATGTCGTTCAGGCGATACAGGTCGGCGTGCCAGATGTCGCAGGCGGGCCCCTCGTAGACCTGCACCAGCGTGAAGGTGGGAGAGGGAATGTCTTCGGCCTTGCCGATGGCGGCCTGAAGCGCCCCGATCAGGGCGCGGGCGAAATGGGTCTTGCCGGCGCCGATGGGGCCTTCCAGCAGCAGCGTGTCGCCGGGCCGCAGCAGGGGGGCGATTTCGGCGGCGAGGCGCGTCGTTTCATCGGGGGAGGGCAGGACCAGCGTGACCGGGTATCTTTGAAACATGCACCATGATTAGCCCCGCGCCCGCCCGCGGCGCAAGGCGGATCAGGCCGGGGTGGCCTCGGCCAGCCGATTGTCCTTCGGCGCGGGCAGGGCGAGCGGCGGATCGGGGAGGAACCCCGCCAGGGTGGCGCCGCCGGCGATGGGAGCGAAGCGGCAGGCGATGCGCCGGCCGTTCTTCATCCGGACTTCCGCCGTCCATTCGGAGCGCTCGCCGAAACGGCCGATATAGTCGCGCAGATCGCTCCAGACGGGGGTGGGCAGGCATCTGGCGTTCCAGCGGGCGGCGGCTTCGTCGATACCGATCTCGCCCAGGGCGGTGGACGGGTCTTCGCCCCACAGATCGCGGTAGGCGGCATTGCACAGGGTCAGCGCGCCGCTGGGCGCGAAAACCGCGATTGCCTCTTCGAGGCTGTCGATCACCGCCTGTCCGGTTTCCAGTTCGGCCCGGAAGCGCCGGGTGAGGGAAATTTCCGAGGTGATGTCGTCGATCAGAAGGGCGAGCGCCCCGTCGGGGTGCGGGCTGCCGCTGATCCGGTAGGTCTGGCCGGTGGCCAGCGCCCAGGTTTCCTCGTAGGTGCCGTCGGCGGCGGCGGCCTCAAGCCGGGCGATCTTCTGCCGCCAGCTCTTGTAGTCTCTGGGTTCGGGGATCACCCGGCGTTCGCGCAGCTGGTCGAGGAAGCTGTGCAGCGTCGGCCGGGCCGAGAGGAAATCGGGGCGCAGGCCGGTGAGATCGATGAGCGCGGGGTTGAACAGGGCCAGCCGGCGGTGCCTGTCGAAGATGGCAAGCCCGGTCTGCAGCTGGGCGAAGGTTTTCGTCAGGGTCTGGACGAAATCGCGCAGCGAGGATTCCGCCTTGACTACCCGGTCGGCGGCCACCGCCATGAAGAGCGCGCCGCCCTCCATCGGCACGCTGTGGCATTCGAACCAGCGCGGCTCCGTCTCGCCGGGCAGCATGAGGGTGGCGCGCCGGCCCTGCCCCTGCGCCTCGCCCCCGGGGAGGCGCGGCATGTCGAACAGGCGGGGCGGTGGCCAGGCGTCCTCGGGGGCGTCGGGATCAAGCTTCGCGGCGAGGTCGAGATAGGCCGTGTTGGCCCATGTGACGGTGCCGCCTTCATCCTGCCGCCACACGAGGAAGGGGGCGGCATTGGCCACCGAGCGCAGGGTTTCGGCCTCGGCCTCGAGGGCGGCAAGATACTGCCGGCCCACCTCCACCTTGCCGGTTTCCAGATCTGTCAGGCGGAGGCGCAGCCTGTCCTCGTGCCACGAAATTTCCAGCACCTCGGTGCCGTCGGCCGAAAGGGCCTCTGCGCTGCCGCTTTCCGTTTGCCGGGCCAGGCGCGATTCCAGATCGGGGAAGCGGGGGGCGAGGGCCGCGAGCAGGCGAAAGAGATCACTTTCCCCATCCGCGGGAGGGCCCAGCAGGGCGCGGGCGGCGGGGGTGGCATCGACCAGGCGCTCCCCCTCGAAGAGGAAGGAGACGTCGTTGTCTGCGGCCCCGTCCTCGTGGCCTTCCGGCGCATCGTCGGGGCGCGCGCGGCGGCCCTCGGCCCAGGCGGCCACGGCCAGGGCGGCACCTGCGGAGAGAAAGGAGGCCAGGATCAGGCCGGCTGTCGGGGCCAGGGCGGCGATGTTCATCAGGAGCGATTCTCCTTCGGACCTTCGGCACGAAGGTGATTCACAAAGCTTAAAGCCTGGTTAACCAGAATCAGGTGGGAATCGGGGGGTTGTCGCCAAGGGGGCGGGCGGCCTCGAACTCGCCCGGCGAGATGGCCTGCACCGGCCAGATGATCTCGACGACGGCACCGCCGCGCAGGCCCGGCTCGGCCGGGTCGGAGTAGGGATCGCGGCCGTTGGAGAAGTTGATCTCGGCGCCGGAGCGCTCAAGCAGCGTCTTGGCGATGAACAGGCCCAGGCCCATGCCCTGATATCCCGGCCGCTTCTTCTGGTCGTCCTCGTGGGAACGCAGGCGGACGAAGGGCTCGCCGATGCGGCCGATCAGCTGCAGCGGGTAGCCGCGCCCGTCGTCGATGATGCGGACGATGACCTGGGATTTCGTCCAGTGCAGATCGACCCAGACGGTGGTGGCGGCGAAATCGACGGCGTTCTGGATCAGGTTGCGCAACCCGTGGACGATCTCGGGGCGACGCCAGATGATCGGCTGGCGCTCGGGCGCGCCATCGCCGGGAACGGAGGTGAAGATGACATCCTTGCCGCGGTCGAGGTGAGGCTCGGCCGCCTCGCGCACCACGGTGATCAGCGGCGCGGTGCGCATGTGCAGATCGTCCTTCCCGGCCCGGCCCATGGATTGCAGGATGTCGCGGCAGCGGTCGGCCTGGTCGCGGATCAGGGCGGCGTCCTCCTGCAGGTCGGGGCGGTCGGCGAGCTCTTTCGCCAGCTCGCTGCTGGTGAGCTTGATGGTCGCCAGTGGCGTGCCCAGTTCGTGCGCGGTGGCGGCGACCACGCCGGCGAGATCGGAGATCTTCTGCTCGCGGGCAAGTGCCATCTGCGTGGCCAGCAGGGCTTCGGACATGGAGTTGATCTCGGAGGTGATCCGGTGCGCATAGGCCCCCAGGAAGAAGACGCCGATCACGATCGCCACCCAGAAGCCGAACACGAAATCCTGCGGCATCTGCATCACGAAGCCGGTTTCGGTGCGCAGCGGCCGGTAGAACCACATGACGAAGGTGATCAGCCCGATCGCCACCGCGCCGATCAGGATGGTGGGGCCCGGCCGCAGGACGGTGGCGGCAATGGTGACGGGGGCGAGGATCAGCAGCGCGAAGGGGTTGTGCAGCCCGCCGGTGAGGTAGAGCAGCGCGGTAAGCTGCAGCATGTCGAAGATCAGCATCAGGGTGATCTCGCGCTCCGACAGGCGCTTGTTTTCCGGGTAGACGAAACCGGCGATGAGGTTGGCGATGACGGACATGCCGACCGCCATCAGGCTGAGGCCGATGTCCAGATCGAGGCGGAACAGGTGCTGGGCCACCACGATCGCCGAGAGCTGCCCGCCAACGGCGATCCAGCGCAACATCACCAGGGTGCGCAGGCGCACCCAATGGGTGCGCTCGTTCTCGTTCAGAAGGCCGTGGTGGATGTTTGTCATGATCTGTCCGGGTCGCAAGCGGTGGTGCTTGCCCTAGTTAGGCCCTGGCGCAGCCTTTCCGCAACCATGGCTCCGGATCCGGCCGGCCGTTTCCGCGTTGCGGCGCGCAGATTCCTTTGCGGCCATGTGCGAGGGGCCGGGGTTGTGGGCGGGAAACGGGCCTCTGTCGGGCGATAGCAAATTGACCCGCCGGTTTGGCGGTAATACTGTTATGTGGCGAATTTCAGGGGAGCGCGCATGTCTGACCAGAAAAGGCCCGAGATCGGGGACGATCCTTCCCTTCTTCTTGTCGATGACGACGAGCCCTTCCTGCGCCGCCTTGCGCGGGCGATGGAAAAGCGCGGCTTCGCGCCCGAGACCGCGGGCTCGGTAACCGCCGGCAAGGCGATCGCCACGGCGCGTCCGCCGGCCTATGCGGTTGTCGATCTGCGGCTGGAGGATGGCAACGGGCTCGATGTGGTCGAGACCATCCGCGCCAAGCGCCCCGACAGCCGCATCGTGGTGCTCACCGGCTACGGTGCCATCGCCACGGCGGTGGCGGCGGTGAAGATCGGGGCCACGGACTATCTTTCCAAGCCGGCGGATGCGGATGACATCACCAACGCCCTGCTGGCCAGCGGCTCCGAGCGCCCGCCGCCGCCCGAAAACCCCATGTCGGCCGACCGGGTGCGCTGGGAGCACATCCAGCGCGTCTATGAGCTGTGCGACCGCAACGTCAGCGAGACCGCCCGGCGGCTGAACATGCACCGGCGCACCCTGCAGCGCATCCTCGCCAAGCGCAGCCCCCGGTAGGGCAAATGCGGGCGCGGGCCGCGGTGCTGCCGCTTGTGCTGCTGGCCGGCTGCGCGGTTGCGCCGCCGTCTCCGCCCCCGCCCGAAATTTCCTTCAGGCCCGATCCGGCCGGCCTGGCCGTCCTGCCTTCGGGGTTGCGGATGGATTTCGGCCGGGCGCCCGAGGGGATGATCCCGATTCTGGAGCGCGCGCTTGGCCGGGGCGAGGCCCTGCCGCTGGCGGGCTGTCCCGCGGATATATCGGTGCGGATCGCCTGGGGCGGGCTGGAGCTGTTCTTCACCGGCGAGCGGTTCGTCGGCTGGCGGCAGGGCGCGGCACGGGCCGGCGAGACCTGCGGCTGAGCCGCTCAGCCCGCCTCTGCCAGCAGGGCCTCGTGGCGGGCCAGGAAATCGGCCCGCACCTCCATCGGCGGGCGCGGCGCGATGGCCAGGGCGCGCTTCAGCGAGGGCTCCGGCCTGCCGAAGAACCTGTCGGCCTCGGCCTGTGAAAACCCGGCGATCTGCACCGCCTCGGCCCAGGCGCTGATGCGGTCGGCCTTCTTGATCTGCCGCTTGATCGGGGCGGGAATTTCCGCCGGCAGGCCGAAGCGCAGGTGGATCGCCGCCGCAAGCCGCGCGTCCAGTTCCTCGTAGGCCGGGCCGATGGCGGACTTGACCGGCGAGATCATGTCTCCGATCACGTATTCGGGGGCGTCGTGCAGCAGGGCTGCCAGTTTCCAGCGGGCGCCGACGCCGGGGTTCATCCGCGAAAACAGCCGCTCCACCAGCAGCGAGTGCTCGGCCACGGAATAGGGGTAATCCCCCCGCGTCTGGCCGTTCCAGCGCGCCACGAAGGCCAGCCCGTGGGCGATGTCCTCGATCTCGATGTCCACCGGGGTCGGATCCAGCAGATCGAGCCGGCGGCCCGAAAGCATGCGCTGCCAGGCACGGGGCTGTTTCATCTTCGCCTCTTTGTCGCGGGTGCACGCGGATTTGTTGCCCGCGCAACCTATCGGGTGCCGGGGCGCATTGTCGAGCCGGTGCTGCGGTGCTATCCACCCGCCGAACAGATTACGAAGGAGCACGGCGCGATGCCGAAAGATTACATCATCAAGGACATCAACCTCGCCGATTTCGGCCGCAAGGAGATCGCCATCGCCGAAACCGAAATGCCGGGCCTGATGGCCCTGCGCGAGGAATACGGGAATGCCAGGCCGCTCGAGGGTGCGCGTATCGCGGGCTCGCTGCACATGACGATCCAGACTGCGGTGCTGATCGAGACGCTGGTGCATCTCGGCGCCCAGGTGCGCTGGGCTTCGTGCAACATCTTCTCCACCCAGGATCACGCCGCCGCCGCCATTGCCGAACGCGGCATTCCGGTCTTTGCCGTCAAGGGCGAGACGCTGGAGGAATACTGGGATTACGCCGACCGCATCTTCCAGTTTCCCGAAGGCACGGCAAACCTGATTCTCGACGATGGCGGCGACGCCACCCTTTACATCCTGCTGGGCGCGCGGGTGGAAAACGGCGAGGAAGACCTGATCGCGGTGCCGAAGTCCGAAGAGGAGGAGGCGCTGTTTGCCCAGATCCGCAAGCGGCTGAAGGAAAGCCCCGGTTGGTTCACGAAACAACGCGAAGCGATCAAGGGCGTGAGCGAGGAAACCACCACCGGGGTGCATCGCCTCTACGATCTGATGAAGGAGGGCCGCCTGCCCTTCCCGGCGATCAACGTCAACGATTCGGTCACCAAGTCGAAGTTCGACAACAAGTACGGCTGCCGCGAATCCCTGGTCGATGGCATCCGCCGCGCCACCGACACCATGATGGCCGGCAAGGTGGCCGTGGTCTGCGGCTATGGCGATGTGGGCAAGGGCTCTGC
>WFPZ01000200.1 GCA_015487335.1 Paracoccaceae bacterium | reverse complement strand
TGCGCACGAACTGGTGGATGCCCGACAGCCCGCCGATGATCACGTCGTCCTCGATCACGCAATGGCCGCCGAGCGCGGCCTGGTTGGCCATGATCACCCGGTTGCCCACCTGCGCGTCATGGCCCACATGGGCCCCGGTCATGAACAGGCAGTCGTCGCCCACCCTGGTGATGCCGCCGCCGCCCTCGGTGCCGAGGTTGAGCGTGGCCCCCTCGCGGATGCGGTTGCGCCTGCCGACCACCAGGCGGGTCTCCTCGCCGCGATACTTGAGATCCTGCGGAATCTCGCCCACCACGGCGAAGGGAAAGATGACGGTTTCGTCGCCGATCTCGGTGATGCCGGTGACCACCGCGTGGCTCTTGACCACCACCCCGGCCCCGAGCACCACCTTCGGCCCCACGGTGCAGAACGGGCCGATCCGGCAGCCCGGCCCGATCCGGGCCCCCTCCTCGATCAGGGCGGTGGGGTGGATCTCGGCGGTGGGGTCGATCGTCATGCGCTCAGCCCTGCTTCAGATCCAGCATGGCGGTGAAATCGGCCTCGGCCGCCATCTGCCCCTCGACCTTGGCCACGCCGTTGAACTTCCAGATCTTTCCGCCCTTGCGCAGCGTATTGACATGCAGCTCCAGCACGTCGCCCGGCACCACCATGCGGCGGAACTTGGCCTTCTCGATGGCCATGAAGTAGATCAGCAGATCCTTGTCGGCCAGATCCATCTCCACCCCCACCACGATGGCCGCGGTCTGGGCCATGGCCTCGACGATGGTCACCCCCGGCATGATCGGCTTGCCGGGGAAATGCCCCTGGAAGTGGGGCTCGTTCATGGTGACGTTCTTGATCCCGATGGCCGAGTTCGGGGCATCGATATCGATCACCTTGTCGATGAGGAGAAAGGGGTAGCGATGCGGGATGATCCGCATGATCAGATCAAGGTCGGCGGTTGTCGGTTTTGTCGTCATGGTCTGTCCCTGGAAAGGTCGCGGCTCGTGGTAGCAACTCGCCCTGCCGGGCACAAGCGCGGGCTACTGCTGTGCAGGCTGTGACCGGGCGGCAGGTGCCTGTGGCATCTCCTCCGTCTGGTCCTGCTGCTCGGCAAGCAGGGCGTTGATGCGGGCGATGGCCTCGTCGGTGATGTCGATGGCATCGGCCGACAACAGCACCGCACGGCGTTCCAGTATCACCAGCGCGGCGCGTTCGCGGGCGATGGCGGAAAGCACCGGGGCGATGTTGTCGACGAAATTCTGCCGCTCGGCCGCGCGCTGCTGCTGCAGGGCCTTTTCCTTGGCGTCCTGCTCGGCGCGGATGCGCTGGACCCTGGCATCGAACTCGTCGGCCAGCTTGCGGAATTCGGCCGGATCCATGGTCGGGCGCAGCTCGGTAAGCCTTTTCTCCTCGGCCATCAGCTCGGCCTCGATACGCCGGTTCTCCGCCGCCAGAGCGGCAAAACGCTTCTCCAGCTCGCGGGTCGCCCGCTGGCCGGCGATGGTGGCGGAAAACACCTTCTCGATGTCGATCACCAGAACCGGCGCCCCGACACGCGGCCGGTTCTGCGCCCCCAGCGGAGCGGCCACCGTGGCCGACAGCACGATGACGAGCAGCAGCCGAAGCAGCGGAGCGCGCATCTCAGAACTGCGTGGCAATCGTCAGGTCGAAGGTCTGTTCCTGGTCATAGGGCATCTTGCGCAGGGCCCTGGAGAAGTTGAACCGCAGCGGCCCGAGGCCGGTCTTCCAGAAGATCGAGACCCCCGCGGTGGAACGCAGATACAGCGCATCGTCGACCGCACCGCCATTGGTGTTGTCGAGCCCCCAGACCGAACCGATGTCGAAGAACACGCCGGCGCTGATCCCCACCTCTTCGGGGATGCCGATGGGGAATTCCGCCTCGAACCGGGCCACGGCGAAGTAGTTGCCGCCGAGCGCATCCTCGTTTGCCACGGTCAGGTCGCGCGGGCCGACGCCGGCGGGCTTGAAGCCGCGCATCCGCGAGGAATCGAGGAAGAAGCGGTCGGTCACGCGGCTGTCGCGCCCGAACATCTGCAACGCCCCGCCCTCCAGCGTGGCGCGCAGCGTCACCTCGTCGCGGATGATCCTGGTCTCGGCCCCCAGCGTGGCGGTGGTCTTGAGATATTTCACGTCGCCGCCCAGCCCGGCGATATCCTGGCCGAGCTGCAGCAGGATGCCGGCGTCCGGGTTGAAGCCGGTGTTGCGGGTGTCATAGCGGAAGGTATAGC
>WFPZ01000199.1 GCA_015487335.1 Paracoccaceae bacterium | reverse complement strand
TCAAGATCGCCCTGCTGGTGGCGACCATGGGCATCGCGATGGCCTCGCACATGGGCGGGCACCGGCATCACGGGCCGGCGGCCGTGCAGCGCATGGCCCGGCGCGCCCGCGGCATGACCGCACTCGCGGTCCTCTTCGTGGCCACCGGCGCCTTTCTGCGCACGGGCGGGTTCTGATTGCGTGCAGGGCTGGCCCCTCCTGCGGCGGCTTCGCCTTCACGGGTTGCAGTGGCCCGCCGGACATGGGCAAATGGGCGCGTTGACAGCCCCGTGAGCCGCCGATGCCGGATATCCTGACCATAACGCTCAATCCCACCGTCGACATGTCCACCCGGGTCGAACAGCTGGTGCCGGGGCCGAAACTGCGCTGCGATGCACCGGAGGTGGATCCGGGCGGCGGCGGGCTGAACGTGTCGCGCGCGATCCGCATCCTCGGCGGAGCCAGCCGGGCCTTTGCCGCCATCGGCGGCGGCACCGGCCAGCGGCTGGCGGAGCTGCTGCGCGAGGAGGGGGTGGATCTGCTGCCCTTCCGCATCACCGGCGAAACGCGCCAGAGCCTCGCGGTGACCGAAGAGGCCACCGGGCGGCAGTACCGATTCGTGCTGCCCGGCCCCGAATGGAGCCGCGAGCAGGCCGACCGGGCCCTGGCCGAACTGGGCGCCACGGTGCGGCGCGGCTCCATCGCGGTGCTCAGCGGCAGCCAGCCGCCGGGCGTGGCCGACGATTTCGTCCGCCGGCTGGCGGCGCGCACCCGGGTGCGCCAGGCCCTTCTGGTGGCCGACACCTCGGGCCCGCCGCTGCGCTACCTCGCGGACAATCCCATCGGCCTGCACAGCCTGCGCATGGATGCCGCCGAGGCCGAAGCCCTGGCCGGCCATCCCCTGCCCGAGCGCCGCGATACCGCCGACTTCGCCGCCAGTCTGGTGCGCGCCGGGGTGGCCCAGGTGGTGATCATCTCGCGCGGGGCGGATGGCTCCACCCTGGCCGATGGCGAGCGTCGGCTGCATTGCTCGCGCAGCGTCGAGGGAGAGCAGGTGCGCAGCTCCATCGGCGCGGGGGACAGTTTCGTGGGCGCCTACGTGCTGGCGCTCTCGCGCGGGGCGGAACTGGCCGAGGCCCTGCGGCTGGGGGTGGCGGCGGCAAGCGCGGCGGTGCTGACGGACGCCACCGAGCTGTGCCGGCGCGAAGACACCGAGCGCCTGCTGCCCGGCTGCGAAATGGCGGAGCTTTGAGCCGATGAGCCCCTCCGTCCCCCGAAGCGGCTGGAACTCCCGCCTCGCCCCCGACGCCGAGGCGATCGCCGATCTGGCCGAGCGGGCGGTGAACGCCCTGCCGCCCCCCTTTCGCGAGCCTGCCCGGGCCGTGTCGATCCAGGTCGAGGACTGGCCGTCACAGGAGCTTCTGGATTCGCTGGGCATGAGCGACGCCATGGAGCTGACCGGCCTCTACGAGGGGGTGCCCCTGACCGAGCGCAGCATCTCCGACCCGCCGCAACTGCCCGACGTGATCCGCCTGTTCCGGCTGCCGATCCTGTGGGAGTGGGTCGAGCGCGGCAACGTGGCGCTGGGCGAGCTGGTCAGCCACATCGTGGTGCACGAACTGGCCCATCACTTCGGCTGGTCGGACAATGACATCGCCGCCATCGACCGCTGGTGGGAGTGACGGCCAGCCGCCCTCAGCCCGGGTCGCGCCAGCGGTTGACGATCGGATAGCGCCGGTCGAGCCAGAAGGCGCGCGGCGTCAGGCGCGGGCCCGGCGCCGACTGGAAGCGCTTGTATTCCGAGGTGTAGATCAGGTGTTCCACCCTCTTCACGGTGGCCCGGTCGAACCCCTTCGCCACCACCTCCCCCACCGAGGCCTCGCGGTCGATCAGCTCTTCCAGGATCGCGTCGAGCACTTCGTAGGGCGGCAGGCTGTCCTCGTCCTTCTGGTCTTCGCGCAGCTCGGCCGAGGGGGGCTTGTCGATCACCCGGGGCGGGATCACCTCGCCGGCGGGGCCCTTCATCCAGGGCCGGTGGTTGGCGTTGCGCCAGCGGCAGGTCTGAAAGACGCGGGTCTTGTAGAGATCCTTGAG
>WFPZ01000198.1 GCA_015487335.1 Paracoccaceae bacterium | reverse complement strand
CGCCAGGCGCAGGACCGTTTCCTGGAAGAGGCCGGCGTGGCCACCATCGCCGGCACCAGCTTCGGCGCCTGGGGCGAGGGCTACCTGCGCTTTTCCTACGCCAGCAGCGAGGAAAGCATCCGCGAGGCGATCGCCCGCATTCGCGCCTGCCTCTGACCCGGCCGGCAATCGGACGAGGGGTGTCGAGCATGCTGGCGGGGGCTCTGCCCCCGCGCCCCCGGAGTATTTCGGCAAGATGAAGGAGCGGGGCGCCGGGGCGCTTTTGATGCGCGGGCGGATGGGCGGGGCCGTTGGCGGAGCGTCAGCGGACCACGTAGACCGAGCACTCGGCGTGGCGCACCACACGGGCGGCAACCGGGCCGAGCAGGTAATCCTTCAGGTCCGGGCGGTGGGCGCCGATCACGATCAGCGCCGCCTGGTCCACCTTCGCCACCTTGAGAATTTCCTCGTAGGCCGTGCCGGTGGCCACGATGTGGCGCACCTTCCGGTTGGCCTCCGCGCCGAGCACGCTTTCGCACAGCTCGCCGAGGTGGCGGCGGGCCTCGGCCACCACCTTGTCATGGTGGTCCTTGTCGAAGAAGCTGCCGACCCAGCTCATGCCGTAATCGGGAACGACGGTGATGACATCGAGCTGGCGGCCATCCATCCCGGCCAGGCGCGCGGCCTCTTTCAGGACCTTCACGTCACGGTCTTCGTTGCTGATGTCCACGGCGCACAGAACAGCCTGTCTCATGCGAGGGCCTCCTCTTCCTGGCGGCGGGTCCGGGCCTTCTGCAACAGGGCGACCAGCCCCAGAAGCAGCAGGCCGGGGATGTAGAACAGCTCTTTCGGGGGCTGGTGGGTCGGCGCCTGCACCGAACTGATCACCACCGGATCGTCGGCGTAGAAATCGAAGGTGCCGAGCTTTTCGGCAAAGGGCGTGCCGAAAAGCGGCTCGTCGAGCTTCACCACCCCGTCCTCGGGCATCAGCAGCAGGCCGAACTCGTCGAGCCGCTGGGCGCCCGTGCCTTCGCCGGTGATCTCGAGCAGCAGGGTGGTGCTCTTGATCTTGCCGGTGTCGAAATCGGGGCCGGTGATGACGATGCGCAGCTCGTCACCCACGAAGGCCTCGTCAAGCGCCTGCTCCAGCCGGGCCGGCTCGACCGCCTGGAAGGGCGGCTGCCACCTGTCCATGAAGAAATCGGGCCTGAACAGGATGAAGGCCACCAGGATCAGGGCGATGGATTCGTAGATGCGGTTCCTGGTCAGGAACCAGCCCATGGTGCCGGCGGTAAACGACAGGATCGCGATGCCGGCCATGATCGCCACCAGGATGCCCTGCCACCACGTCACGTCGATCAGCAGAAGATCGGTGTTGAAGATGAACACGAAGGGCAGCGCCACGGTGCGCAGGCTGTAGAAGAAGGCGATGAAGCCGGTGCGGATCGCATCGCCCCCGGAGACGGCCGCCGCGGCGAACGAGGCCAGCCCCACCGGGGGCGTCACATCGGCCATGATCCCGAAGTAGAAGACGAACAGGTGCACCGCGATCAGCGGCACGATCAGCCCGTTCTGCGCCCCCAGCTCCACCACCACGCCCGCCATCAGCGAGCTGACCACGATATAGTTGGCGGTGGTCGGCAGGCCCATCCCGAGGATCAGGCTGAGGACGCCGACCATCATCAGCATGGCAACCAGATTGCCGCCCGAGAGGAACTCCACCAGATCGGCCATCACCTGGCCCACGCCGGTGAGCGTCACCGTGCCCACGATCACCCCGGCGGTGGCGGTGGCCAGGCCGATGCCGATCATGTTGCGCGCCCCGGCAATCAGCCCCTCGACCAGGTCGCCCACGCCCTCGCGGAAGGCGTTGGCGGTGCGGTTCTCGCCGCGGAAGATCGCCTTCAGCGGGCGCTGGGTGAGCAGGATCACGAACAGCAGCATGGTGGCCCAGAAAGCCGAAAGGCCGGGGGATTTCTGCTCGATCATCAGGAAGTAGACCAGCACGATGATCGGCAGCAGATAGTAGAGCCCCGCCTTGTAGATCTTGCCCACGTCGGGCAGCTCCACCTGCGGCGCGTTGGGGTCGTCGGGCACCAGATCCTCGACCTGGGCGGCAATCCACAAAAGCCACAGATAGGCCAGGAAGACCAGCACCGAGAGGATCCAGCCCGCGCCCTCGGGCACCAGCGCCACCACCCAGCCCACCGGGTATTGCACCAGGTAGCTGAAGGCCGCGAAGGCGGCGAAGAAGAGGAACATCCCGCCGATGGTGCGCCCCAGCGAGACCACCCGGTTGCCCAGGGTGGGCATGTTGCGCTTCACCGCCTCGAGGTGGACGATGTAGACCAGCGCGATGTAGGAGATCGCCGCCGGCAGGAAGGCGCGGGTGATCACCTCGACATAGGAGATGCCGACGTATTCCACCATCAGGAAGGCGGCCGCGCCCATCACCGGGGGCATGATCTGGCCGTTGACGGAACTGGCCACCTCGACAGAGCCGGCCTGTTCGGAGGTGAAGCCCACCCGCTTCATCAGCGGGATGGTGAAGGTGCCGGTGGTGACCACGTTGGCGATCGACGAGCCCGAGATCAGCCCCGTGGCCGCCGAGCCCACCACCGCCGCCTTGGCCGGGCCGCCGCGCAGGTGGCCGAGCGCCCCGAAGGCCATCTTGATGAAGTAGTTGCCGGCCCCGGCCTTGTCGAGCAGGGCGCCGAAGAGCACGAAGAGGAAGACGAATTTCGTCGACACCCCCAGCGCGATGCCGAACACGCCCTCGGAGGTCAGCCACATGTGGCTCATGGCCTTCTTCAGCGAGGCCCCCTTCCAGCGGATCACCTCGGGCACCCATTCGGACGAGCCGAAGAAAACATAGGCCAGGAAGACGATGGCGATGACGGCCAGGGCCGGGCCGAGGGCGCGCCGGGCGCCTTCGAACAGGATCAGCAGGCCGATCAGGGCGAACCACTTGTCCGTGTCGTCGGCCAGGCCGCCGGCGTTGACGATCTTCTGATAGAAAATGTAGCCGTAAAGCGCCAGGAACGCCCCGGCAAGCCCCAGCACCCAGTCCTGTATCGGGATGTAGTCGCGCGGGCTGGAGCGCAGGGCCGGATAGGCCATGAAGGCCAGGAAAATGGCAAAGGCCAGATGGATCTGGCGTGAATTGTTTATCAGGTCGGGCGGCAGCAGGACGTTGGAAAGCGGCGAGGCGAGCAGCACCTGAAACACCGACCACGCCAGAGCCACCACCGCCAGCAGCGTGCCCACCGGGCCGGCCGGGTTTCGGGCCCCGGCATCGGTGGAGGCCACCAGTTCCTGAAGTTCTTCCTCGCTCAGCGGACGGTTCTCACTGCTGGCCATCGTCACTTGCTCCGCGCTGCCGAATTGTCCCTGCCCTCAATCGAGTTTCGGGGGGCGCTTCCGCCCCCCGAATCCGGGTCGGATCACTTGATCCAGCCACGTTCCTTGTAGTACTTCACCGCGCCCGGGTGAAGCGGGGCGGAAAGACCGTCCTTGATCATTTCCTCGGGCTTGAGGTTGGCGAAGGCCGGGTGCAGCTTCTTGAAGTCCTCGAAGTTGTCGAACACCGCCTTGACCACGGTGTAGACGGCCTTCTCGCTGACATTGGCCGAGGTCACCAGGGTGGCGCCGACGCCGAAGGTCTTCACGTCATCGGGGTTGCCGCGATACATGCCGCCGGGGATGGTGGCCGCACGGTAGAACGGGTTTTCCTCGATCAGCTTGTCCACGGCCGGGCCGGAAACCTCGACGAGAACCGAATCACAGGCGGTGGTCGCCTCCTGGATAGAGCCCGACGGGTGGCCGACGGTGTAGACCATGGCGTCGATCTGGTTGTCGCACAGCGCGGCCGACTGCTCGGAGGCCTTCAGCTCGGTCGCCAGGGCGAAGTCGTCGATGGTCCAGCCCAGGGCATCCATCAGCACTTCCATGGTGCCGCGCTGGCCGGAGCCGGGGTTGCCGATGTTCACGCGCTTGCCCTTGAGGTCCTCGAAGGTCTTGATGCCGGCATCGGCACGGGCGACCACGGTGAAGGGCTCGGGGTGGATCGAGAAGACGGCGCGCAGCTCCTTGAAGGGGCCGGCATCCTTGAACTTGGAGGTGCCGTTGTAGGCGTGGTACTGCCAGTCGGACTGGGCAACGCCGAACTCGAGCTCGCCGGCACGGATGGTGTTGATGTTGTAGATCGACCCGCCGGTGGATTCCACCGAGCAGCGGATGCCGGTTTCCTTGCGCATCTTGTTGACCAGACGGCAGATCGCGCCGCCCGTCGGGTAGTACACCCCGGTGACACCGCCGGTGCCGATGGTGATGAACTCCTCCTGGGCCTGGGCGGCAGGGGCCATTACCGCTGCGACGGCCAGGCTGGCGAAGGCTAGTTTCAGTTTGGAAAACATCATTTACTCCCTTGGTTGATGTTTGTTTTCACGCGTTAACGCGGCTCAGCCGTCCCGGACTTCCTCGAGACGACGATTGATCTCCTCCACATCCGCGATCCGCTGCTTTCCGGCGTGGCCGGCGCGGCTGGCCAGCATGCCGACGATGGTTTCCATCAGAAACAGCGTCGCGACATAGGAGGAATAGAAATGCGGGCTTTCGGTCGGAACCAGAAAGGCCGAGGAGGCATGGCGCAGGGCCGGGCAGGCGTGGGTGTCGGTGATCACCACCACATAGGCGCCCTGCCGGCGGGCCAGCTCCGCGGCGCGGATGGCGCGGCTGGCGAAGGGCGGCTTGGTGACGACGATCAGCGCGTCGCGTTCGTCCAGCCCGGCCAGCGAACCGCCGAGAGAGGCACCGGTGCGCCCGGCCATGCTCCAGTCGTCGGTGAAGAAATTCGCCATGTAGGAAAGATACTCGACGATCCCCGTCGAGCCGAGCGCCCCCACAAGGCGCACCTGCCGCGCCCGGTGCAGCCGTTCCACCACGTCCTCAAGCTGCTGCGGGTCGATCGAAAGGCCGAGAGTGCGCACGTTTTCGAGACAGGCGGTCATGTGCGCGCCCAGAAACCCTGCCGCGCCCGGCCCGTGCTCGGCCTGCAGCCGCTCGGCGCGTTCGGAAAAGCTGTTGACCCGGCGGCCGATGGACACCCGCACCACCTCGCGCAGCTCCTCGAAGCTTTCATAGCCGATGGCCCGGGCCAGCCGCGAAAAGGTGGCCGGCGCCAGCCCGCTGTCGCGGGCCACCGAGCGCAGGCTGCGGGTAGCGGTGTCAACGGGGTTGGCGGCAACGTAGTCCGCCGCCTGCCGCAACTTGGTGCTCAATGAGCCGTAATTGGCCGCCAGTCGCTTGTCGAATGATTCGACCACGCGTTCCCCCCTGATTCCTGAGGCCGGTATGTTTCATTTGTTTCACATCTTGTCAATGCTCGACCCATTTGTTTCATTCCGCGCCAGCAACAGAATCCCGGAGCCACCGCCATGTCCCACGTGTTCCCCAGACACACGCACAACCCGCCCCCGCTCGCGGTGCGCGGCGAGGGTGTCTATCTCTACGATTCGCAGGGCAAGGCCTATCTCGACGGCTCCGGCGGCGCGGCGGTTTCCTGCCTCGGCCACAGCGACCCCGACGTGATCGCCGCCATCCGCGAGCAGGTGGGCCGGCTGGCCTTCGCGCACACCGGATTCTTCACCTCCGAACCCGCCGAGACGCTGGCCGACCGGCTGATCGCCCATGCCCCCGAGGGGATCGAACGCGCCTATCTGGTGGCCGGCGGCTCCGAGGCGGTGGAAGCGGCGCTGAAGCTGGCCCGGCAGTATTTCATCGAGAAGGGCGAGCCCGGGCGCCGCCGCTTCATCGCCCGCCGCCAGAGCTATCACGGCAACACCCTCGGGGCGCTGGCCACCGGCGGCAACGAGTGGCGCCGCGCCCCCTTCGCGCCGATGCTGGCCGAGACCACCCATATCTCGCCCTGCTACGAATACCGCGGCCGCCGGCCCGGCGAGAGCGCCGAAGACTACGGCCTGCGCGTGGCAAACGAGCTGGAGGAGGCGCTCGAGCGTCTCGGCCCCGAGACGGTGATCGCCTTCGTGGCCGAGCCGGTGGTGGGCGCCACCGCCGGGGCGGTGCCCCCGGTGAAGGGCTATTTCCGCCGCATCCGCGAGATCTGCGACCGCCACGGCATCCTGCTGATCCTCGACGAGGTGATGTGCGGCATGGGCCGCACCGGCACCTTCTTCGCCTGCGAACAGGACGACGTGCGCCCCGACATCGTGACCGTCGCCAAGGGGCTGGGGGCAGGCTATCAGCCGATCGGGGCGATGCTGTGCTCGGGGGAAATCTACGAAACCATCCGGGCGGGCTCGGGCTTCTTCCAGCACGGGCATACCTATGTCGGCCATCCGGTGGCCTGCGCCGCGGCCTCCGTGGTGGTGGAAAAGCTCACCGAAGGCGGGCTGAGCGCGCGCGCGAAGGTGATGGGCGAACGCCTCGCCCAGGCGCTGGCAGAAGCCTTCGGCGAACACCCGCATGTGGGCGACATCCGCGGGCGCGGCCTGTTTCGCGGCCTCGAGATCGTCGAGGATCGCGAGACCAAGCGCCCCTTCCCCCCCGAACGCGCCGTGCACAAGGCGCTGAAACGGGCCGCCTTCGAGGCCGGGCTGATCTGCTACCCCATGGGCGGCACGATAGACGGCAGGCAGGGCGATCACATCCTGCTGGCCCCGCCCTACATCCTGGAAGACGCCCATGTGGACGAACTGGTGAGCAAGCTGAAAACCGCCTTCGACACGGTGTTCGGATGATGCCCCTGCCCCGCCTGATGGTCGCCCCCAACGGTGCGCGGCGCACCCGCGACGACCACCCCGCCCTGCCGGTGACGCTGGACGAGATCATCGACACCGCCATCTCCTGCCAGCGGGCCGGGGCCGAGGGGCTGCATCTGCACCTGCGCGACGAACAGGGCCGGCATGTGCTCGATGCCGGGCGCTACCGCGAGGCGCTTGCCGAACTGGCCGCCCGCGTGCCCGGCATGGCCGTCCAGATCACCACCGAGGCGGCCGGCCGCTACGAGGCGGCCCACCAGCGGCAGGTGGCGCTCGAGGCGGGGGCGGCGCTGGTGTCCTCCTCGATCCGCGAGATCATGGCCGGCTCCACCAGGGCCGAGGCCCGCGCCTTCTACGAGGAATGCGCCGGGCGCGGCATCGCGGTGCAGCACATCCTCTACGAGCCCGACGATCTGGCGCTGCTGGAACGGGTGCTGCCTCCCGAGCTCTTTTCCTCGCCCGATCTGCAGCTTCTGTTCGTGCTGGGCCGCTACGCCCCCGGCCACGACAGCCGCCCCGAGGAACTGCACCCCTTCCTGCAGGCCCTGCGCGCGCGCCGCATCACCCCCGACTGGGCCGTCTGCGCCTTCGGCCGGGGCGAGAGCGCCTGCCTGGCCGAGGCCGCGCGCCGGGGGGGCAAGCTGCGGGTGGGGTTCGAGAACTCCTTGTGGAACGCCGACGGCTCGCTGGCGGCCGACAATGCCGAGCGGGTGGCCGAAGCCGCATGCCTGCTGCAGCTGGAAGGCCATCCGGCCCCGTGAGCGGGAGTGCCGCGGCGGGCTGCTGCGCCTCTCACACACCGAGGTAACGGTGCAGCGGGCCCGGATCGGCCCGCAGCGCCTCGCCGCCGATCCGTTCCATTACCCGGCCGTTTTCCATGAACACCACCTGATCGGCGATGGTCAGCACCGCGTCGATGCGCTGTTCGACCAGCAGGATCGCCACCCCCTCGTCGCGCATCCGCTCCACCACCTGGCGGATCAGCGCGATCATCGAGGGCTGCAGCCCCTCGGTGGGCTCGTCCAGAAGCAGCAGCCGCGGGCGCAGGCACAGGGCGCGGGCCATGGCCAGCATCTGCTGCTCGCCGCCCGAAAGCGTCTCGGCGCGCTGGTACATACGCTCGCGCAGGCGCGGAAACAGCGACAGGACCCGCTCCAGCACCTCGGGCGGGCTGCGCCGGGTCATCATCCCGATCTCGAGGTTCTGCGCCACCGTCAGCTCGGCAAACAGCCGCCGGCCCTGGGGCACGTAGCCGATGCCCCGGCGCGGCACCTCATGGGGCGGCAGGCGGCCCAGATCCTCCCCGTCGAGGATGATCCGCCCCGCCCGCAGCGGCAGGAGCCCCATGATCGCCTTCATGGTGGTGGTCTTGCCCGCCCCGTTGCGGCCCATCAGGCAGGTGATCTGCCCCGCCGGCGCCTCCAGCGAGACCCCGCGCAGGATCTGCGCCCGGCCATAGCCCGCATCGATGCCCTCAACCCGCAGCATCGGGCACCCCCAGATAGGCCGCCTGCACCCTCGGATCGGCGTGAATTTCCTCCGGGCTGCCCTCGGCCAGCACCTCTCCGGAATTCAGAACGGTAATCTTCTCGGCCACTTCCATGACGACGCTCATGTTGTGCTCGATCAGCAGGATGGTGGTCTCGCGTGCCAGCTCGCCAAGCAGCGCCTTGAAATCCGCGATCTCGCCGTCGGCCAGGCCCTGGGTGGGCTCGTCGAGGATCAGAAGCCGCGGCTTCTGGGCGATCCCCATGGCGATCTCCAGCAGCCGCTGGTGGCCGTAGCTGAGCTCTTCGGCATTGCGCCGGGCATGTTCCAGCAGGCCCACGCGCGAAAGCGCCTCGCGCACCGCCCGCTCCACCGCGCGGCTCTCGCCTCCCAGCCGGCGGCGCGCGGCCAGGGCCACGTTCTCGTGCAGGCTCAGGCGCTGAAAGACCGAGGTGATCTGGAAGGTGTAGGCCATGCCCAGACGCACCCGCGCATGGACCGGCAGGCCGGTGACGTCGCGCCCGTCGAACAGCACGGTGCCGGAACCGGGCGCCAGCCGCCCCACCAGCATCGACACGAAGGTCGTCTTGCCCGCCCCGTTGGGGCCGATCAGGGCGCGGATCTGCCCCTCGGGCAGGGTGAAATCCACCTCGTGAACGGCACGCAAACCGCTGAAAGAGCGCGAAAGCCCCCGGGTTTCGAGCAGGACGCTCATGGCAGCCACCGCCACAGCCGCTTTCGCAGCTCGCCGGCCAGCCCCTGGGGGGCGAACAGCGTCAGCAGCACCAGCGCCACCCCCGCGATCAGCATGTAGGCCGAGGTCAGGCCGCTGGTCAGGTCGATCAGGTAGAACATGAACAGCGTGCCGATGAACGGCCCGATGATGGTGCCCGCCCCCCCCAGCAGCACCCACAGAAGCGGCAGGATGGAATATTGCACCGCCGCGAAGCTGGCGCCGGCATAGCCGAACAGCAGCCCGTAGAAGGCGCCCGCCAGCGCCGAGATGGTGCCCGAGGCCACCACCGCGCCCAGCTTGTAGCGAAACACGTCATAGCCCAGCAGGCGGGCGCGCTCTTCGTTTTCGCGGATCGCCACCAGCACCCGGCCGGCGGGGCGGCGCATCAGCCACAGGACCGCGAAGAGGCAGAAGGAAAACAGCGCCAGCGCCGCGAAGTAGCGGTTGAACGGATCGCCGAGGTCAATCCCGGCCAGCACCCGGTCGGGCCGCGGGATCACGAAGCCCTCGTCGCCGCGGGTGTACTTGCCGAACAGCAGGATCGCCAGATAGGCCGCCTGGGCGAACATCAGCGTCACGATCATGAAGGCCACCCCCGCGGTGCGCAGCGCCAGCAGCAGCGCCACCAACCCGGCATGCAGGGCAAGCACCTTGGCCGTCTCGCTCATCGCGCGCGCTTCCCCATCAGCCCCTGCGGGCGGAACACCAGCACGAAGGCCACCAGCAGGGTGGCGATG
>WFPZ01000197.1 GCA_015487335.1 Paracoccaceae bacterium | reverse complement strand
TGGCGCGCGTCATCGGCCTGTTCTCGGGGCGCGGCTACAATATCGAAAGCCTCACCGTGGCCGAGATCGACCACACCGGCCACCGCTCGCGCATCACCCTGGTGACCACCGGCACCCCGGCGGTGATCGAGCAGATCAAGGCCCAGCTGGGGCGCATCGTGCCTGTTCACGAGGTCCACGACCTTACCGTGGAAGGCCCGGCGGTGGAGCGCGAGCTTGGCCTGTTCAAGGTTGCCGGCAAGGGCGATGCCCGGGTCGAGGCGCTGCGTCTGGCCGACATCTTCCGCGCCAACGTGGTGGACAGCACGCTGGAAAGCTTCACCTTCGAGATCACCGGCACGCCCGAAAAGATCGACGCCTTCGCCGAGCTGATGCGCCCGCTGGGGCTGGTCGAGGTGGCCCGCACCGGCGTGGCGGCGCTCTCGCGCGGGCAGGGCTGAGCGGATGGCGCCCAGAACCCCGGCCAGCGCAACCATGCGCGGGCTGGCCGGCAGGCACGCCCCGACGTGCCCCGGCACGGTCGGCAACGGCACGCCCCCGGCCCCGTTCACCTTGGCCAAATACTCTCGGGGGTGAACTGGCCCGCAGGGCCAGGAGGGGGCAGACAGCCCCCTTTCCCGCCCCACCCGGCCCTCTGCTCTGCCTCGGACCAGCGGCAGGCAGGCCCAGGCCGCCCTTGCCCGCGACGCAGGCATTTTCCGCCGGAAGACGCGGCCGGAAGCCCGGTTCATCGCCGGGGGGCATTTACTCCGGCGCAACTGGCGTCCATTCTTCCCCTGCTGCCCAGGGCCATGAAACGGGAGGATGCAGATGAAAACCGCCGTCGTTCAGGAACCCCCGGTCTATCTTGACCTCGAGGCCTCGATGGAAAGGGCCACGGGGCTGATCGCCCGCGCGGCCGCACAGGGCTGCGGGCTGGTGGTCTTTCCCGAAGCCTGGCTGCCCGGCTATCCCGTCTTCGTCTGGCGCCTGAAGCCGGGCCCCGACATGGCCCGCACCGACGAGCTTCACGCCCTGTCGCTGGCCAATTCGGTGGACCGTTCGCGCGGCCAGCTTCAGCCGCTGCAGGAGGCGGCGCGCGAGCATGGGGTGGTGGTCGTCATCGGCTATCAGGAGATCGACGGAACCGTCTCGGGCAGCACGCTCTTCAACTCGGTGGCCATCATCGATGCCGACGGGCGGCTGGCCAACAATCACCGCAAGCTGATGCCCACGGTTCCCGAACGCATGGTCTGGGGCTTCGGCGACGGCTCGGGGCTGAGGGTGGTGGATACCGCCGTGGGGCGGATCGGGGCGCTGATCTGCTGGGAAAGCTACATGCCGCTGGCGCGCAGCGCGCTCTATGCGCAGCAGATCGACATCTACGTCGCGCCCACATGGGATACCGGCCGGACCTGGCTGTGCACCATGCAGCACATCGCCCGCGAGGGCGGCTGCTGGGTGATCGGGGCCTCCACCCCGATGCAGGCCGGCGACATCCCCGCCACCCTGCCCCACCGCGCGGCGATGTTCGCGGACGATGACGAGTGGCTCAACGCCGGCGATGCCGTCGTCTACCGCCCCTTCGGCGGGGCCGTCGCGGGACCGATGCACAAGGAAAAGGGGATGCTTCTGGCCGAGATCGACCCCGCCGAAGCCGCCGCCGCGCGCCGCAAGTTCGACGCCACGGGCCATTATTCGCGCCCCGATGTCTTCACCCTGACCGTCGATCGCAGCCCCAGAACGCCGGTGCTGTTCACCGGGGACGACCCCGCATGAGCCAGAAAAAGGGGGAGCCGAAGCTCCCCCAGTTTCGCCGATCAGGCTCGGTCATTCCACCGCCCGGTTTCTGCCTGCGGCCTGATCCGCGTCGGGGGCGAGCGCACCCGCCCCGGAACTCCGGCCCGCACCCCCAGGGGCGCGCGGGCCGAAATCTCTTCAGCTGCACCCCGAGGTCGCCCCGCAGGTGTTGCACTTCATGCAGGTGCCGTTGCGCACCAGCGTGTAGTTTCCGCATTCGCCGCAGGGGTCGCCCTCGTAGCCCTGCATCTTCGCGCGGGCGCGGGCATCGGCCTGA
>WFPZ01000196.1 GCA_015487335.1 Paracoccaceae bacterium | reverse complement strand
GAACGGCCCCGGCCGGATCGCGAACTGGCCCACCGGCAGGCCGGGCATGTTGTGCATGCCGTAGACTTCCTGGATGCCGAAGCGCTCCATCAGCCCCTCGTCCACCATCACCTTGCCGCCGCCGCCGCCCTCTTCGGCGGGCTGGAAGATGACCACCACCGTGCCGTCGAAGTTGCGCGTCTCGGCCAGGTATTTCGCCGCCCCCAGCAGCATCGCCGTGTGCCCGTCATGGCCGCAGGCATGCATCACGCCGGGGGTTTTCGAGGCATATTCCGCGCCCGTGGCCTCGAAGATCGGCAGCGCGTCCATGTCGGCGCGCAGCCCGATCACCTTGCCCGAATCGTTGGCCTTGCCGCGGATCACCCCCACCACGCCGGTCTTCGCGATGCCCTCGACCACCTCGTCGCAGCCGAACTCGCGCAGCCGCTCGGCGACGATGCCGGCGGTGCGGTGGGTGTCGAACAGAAGCTCGGGATTCTCGTGCAGGTCGCGGCGCCAGGCGGTGATCTGGGGCAGCAGTTCGGCAAAGCGGTTCCTGATGGGCATCGGCTACTCCTTTGTCAGATGGTCGATCAGGCGGCGGAGGAACTGCTCGCCGGCCTGCAGTTGTTCGATGGCGATGAATTCGTCGCCCTGATGGGCCTGGGCGATGTCTCCGGGGCCGCAGACCACCACCGAGTAGCCCCGCTCCTGGAACTGCCCGGCCTCGGTGGCATAGCTGACCGCATGGGTGCCGTTGTCGCCGGTCAGCCGGCGGGCCAGCGCCTCGGCCGCGCCGTCTTCCTCGGGGGCGAGCGCCGGCACGGTGGGCCAGACGTCCAGCTCCACCCCGGCCTCGGGGTGGCGGGCGCCGAGTGCCGCGTCGAGCGCGCCGGCCTCCTGTCGCAGCCGCTCCAGCCAGCCCTCGGGCGGGTCGCCCGGAACGCAGCGGAATTCCAGCCCGAAGCGGCATTCCTTCGCGGTGATGTTCTGGGCCGTGCCGCCGCTGACGGTGCCCACGTGCAGCGTGGTGAAGGGCGGCTCGAACAGGGCGGCCGGCCCCTCGGGCGGGCGGCCCTGGATCTCCTCGTTCATCCGGTTGGCCCAGTCGATCAGCCGCGCCCCCTCCATCACCGCCGAGACGCCCTGCGGCAGCAGCGAGGAATGCACCTCGTGCCCCTTCACCAGCACGCTGGCCCCGGCCATCGCCTTGTGCGCGGTGACCACCTGCATCATCGAGGGCTCGCCCACGATCACCAGTTCGGCGCGCGGCAGCGTCCTGACCATCTCGTCGATCATCGGCGGCGCGCCGGTGCAGCCCACCTCCTCGTCATAGCTCAGCGCTATCTGCAGCGGCCGCTTCAGCCCGGCCTCCAGCGCCCGGGGCACCGCCGCCAGCGCCAGCGCCACGAAGCCCTTCATGTCGCAGGTGCCGCGCCCGTAGAGCCGGCCTGCGCGCTCGCTCAGGGTGAAGGGATCGCTGCTCCAGGCCTGGCCCTCCACCGGAACCACGTCGCTGTGGCCGGACAGAACGACCCCGCCCGGCACCTCGGGGCCGACATTGGCGAAAAGCGCGGCATGGGTGCGCGCCTCGTTCCACACCCGGTGCGCCTTCACCCCGTAGCCGGCAAGATACTCTTCCACCCAGTCGATCAGCGCGAGGTTGCTGTTCTCGCTGACGGTCGGGAAGGCCACCAGCCGTTCCAGTATCTCGCGCGCCGACAGCCCGCCTGCCATCTTTTCCTCCCGTTCGCCCCTTGCAACCCTGCGGTGAGCGGCGGCAATGGTCAAGGCCCGCGCCGGCCTCTTTATCGAATTATCCGGTTATCGGAAATTTTCCGCAGCGCAGGACATATCCCTTGCCCGAAAATTTTTTTTAATGATAACCTTCGCCTAATGCGTGTAAGCGGACGCCAGATCCGGCAAGCCGCAACAAGAAGAACAAGTACCGACTGGGGGGTCACATATGCCCGACGGGGCTGCGCCTGTCCTCGATGTGAAGGGCCTCAAGACCGTGTTCCGGACCCGGTCGGGAGAAGTCCACGCCGTCAATTCCGTCAGTTTCGACCTGCGCCCCGGAGAACTGCTGGGCGTGGTGGGTGAATCGGGTTCGGGCAAGTCCGTCACCATGATGTCGCTGATCGGCCTGCTGCCCTCGCCGCCGGCCGAGGTGCGCCGGGGCCAGGTTCTGTTCGACGGCATCGACCTGCTGAGCGCCGACGACGACACGCTGCGCTCGATCCGCGGCGCGCGCATCGGCTTCGTGTTCCAGGATCCGATGACCTCGCTCAACCCGGTGTTCACCGTCGGCTTCCAGCTGATGGAGCCGCTGCGCAGGCACATGGGGATGTCGAAGGCCCGCGCCCGGGCCCGGGCCGCCGAACTGCTGGAGCTGGTGGGCATCCCCGACGCCGCCTCGCGGCTGAAGGACTACCCGCACCAGTTCTCGGGCGGCATGCGCCAGCGGGTGATGATCGCCATGGCGCTGGCCTGCGACCCGGAGGTGCTGATCGCCGACGAGCCCACCACCGCGCTCGACGTCACCATCCAGGCCCAGATCCTGGAGCTGGTGAAGGAGTTGCGCCGCAAGCTCGGCATGGCGATCATCTGGATCACCCACGATCTGGGGGTGATCGCCGGCATCGCCGACCGGGTGATGGTGATGTATGGCGGCCAGGTGGTGGAGCACGCCCCGGTGCGCGAGCTGTTCGAGAACCCCCAGCACCCCTACACCCGCGCCCTGCTGGAAACCATTCCCACCGTTCGCGGCAAGCGCGCCCCGCGGCTGCGGGTGATCGAGGGCCAGCCTCCCGTTCTGGGGGCCGAGCCCGCCTCCTGCCCGTTCCGCCCGCGCTGCGGGCATGCGCTCGACATCTGCGCGCGCGCCAACCCGCCGCGGGTTCCCGTGGGCCCGGCCCATGACGCGGCCTGTTTCTGGAACCCCGAAACCGGAGGGCCGCGCGATGTTTGATGCCGGTCACGCCCGCAGGCCACTGGTCGAGGTGCGGGGGCTGAAGATGCATTTCCCGATCCTGGCCGGGGTGCTGCGCCGACGGGTGGGCGAGGTGAAGGCGGTCGATGGCGTGAGCTTCGACATCCTCGAAGGCGAGACCCTCGGACTGGTGGGCGAATCGGGCTGCGGCAAGTCCACCTGCGGGCGCGCCATCCTGCGGCTTTACGACATCACCGAAGGCGCCATCCGCATCAACGGCCGCGACATCGCCCGGGCAAGCCACGCCGAACTGCGCAAGCTGCGCCCGACCATGCAGATGGTGTTCCAGGACCCGCAGGCCAGTCTCAACCCGCGCATGACGGTGGCCAAGATCATCGCCGAGCCGCTCGACGAGCACACCACCCTGTCGCGCCGCGAGAAGATGCAGCGTGTACATGAGCTGATGGATGCCGTGGGGCTGAGCCGCGATTTCGCCAACCGCTTCCCGCACGAGTTTTCCGGCGGCCAGCGTCAGCGCATCGGCATCGCCCGGGCGCTGGCCCTGAACCCGCAGTTCATCGTCTGCGACGAACCCATCGCCGCGCTGGACGTCTCGATCCAGGCCCAGGTGGTGAACCTTCTCGAAGACCTGCAGGAGCAGTTCGGCCTCACCTACCTGTTCATCAGCCACGATCTTTCCATGGTGCGCCACATCGCCGACAGGGTGGCGGTGATGTATCTGGGCAAGGTGGTCGAGCTGGCCCCGCGCGAGCCGCTCTATTCGGCACCGCTGCACCCCTACACCCAGGCCCTGCTCTCGGCGGTGCCCGAGCCCGACCCTTCGGTGCGCTCCACCACCGAGCGCATCATCCTCGAAGGCGACGTGCCCTCGCCGGCCAACCCGCCCGAGGGCTGCAACTTTTCCACCCGCTGCCCGCGGGTGATGGACATCTGCCGCCGGCAGGAGCCCGAATTCCGGGAAGTGGCGGCGGGCCATTTCGTGGCCTGCCACCTGTGCTCCCCGCAACCAGAAACGACCGCCGGTGCAACGGCGGCGACCCAAGTCTCGAAGAGCGTCCAACAAGGAGAGTGAAATGAAGTACAGATCAATCCTCGCGGCAGCCGCGCTGGCGCTGGCATCCGCCCCCATGGCCCAGGCCGGACGCGGCGACGCCGGCAACCTGAACATCATCTACTGGCAGGCGGCCTCGATCCTGAACCCCTATCTTTCGGGCGGCACCAAGGACATCGACGCCTCGGCGCTGATCCTCGAGCCCCTGGCCCGCTACGACGAGAACGGCAACATGGTGCCCTGGCTGGCCGAGGAGATCCCCACCGTCGCCAACGGCGGCGTCTCGGAGGACCTGACCACCATCACCTGGAAGCTGAAGGAGGGCATCAAGTGGTCCGACGGCACCGACCTGACCGCCGATGACGTGGTGTTCACCGCCAACTACTGCATGGCGCCCGACGGCGGCTGCCAGGGCTTGGCGGCCTTCGCCGACGTGGCCAATGTCGAGGCCCTCGATCCGCTGACCGTGAAGATCACCTTCGACAAGCCCAAGCCCTTCCCCTACGGGCCCTTCGTCGGCGCCACCACGCCGATCATCCAGCGCGCCCAGTTCGAGAACTGCGTCGGCGCCAAGGCCCCCGAGTGCACCGAGCAGAACTTCAACCCCGTGGGCACCGGCCCGTTCAGGGTGGTGGAGTTCCGCGCCAATGACGTGATCACCATGGAGGCCAACCCCAACTACCGCGATCCCGACAAGCCGCATTTCGCGACCCTGACATTCAAGGGCGGCGGCGATGCGGCGGCGGCTGCGCGCGCGGTGCTGGAGACCGGCGAGTTCGACTACGCCTGGAACCTGCAGATCGACCCGGCGATCCTTTCGCAGATGGCCAAGGGCGGCAAGGGCACGGTGATCTCGGCCTTCGGCACCGCCGTGGAGCGGCTGATGGTCAACCTCACCAACCCCGACCCGGCCCTGGGCGAGAAGCGCTCGACGCTGGAAGGCGGCCCGCACCCCTTCCTCACCGATCCGGCGGTGCGCCGCGCGCTGAGCCTGGCGATCGACCGCAACCTGCTGGCCGAAGTGGGCTATGGCGCGGCCGGTCAGGCCACCTGCAACGTGGTGCCCGCGCCCGCGATCTACGTTTCCACCGCCAATGACGAGTGCCTCGTGCAGGACATCGCCAAGGCCAACGCCATCCTCGACGAGGCCGGCTGGTTGCCCGGCCCCGACGGCATCCGCCAGAAGGACGGCGTGCGCCTGTCGATCCTGTATCAGACCTCGACCAACGCCGTGCGCCAGGACACCCAGGCGCTGATCAAGCAGTGGTGGAGCGAGATCGGCGTGGAAACCGAGCTGAAGAACATCGACGCGGCCGTGTTCTTCGGTGGCGACCAGTCCAGCCCGGACACCTTCCAGAAGTTCTATGCCGACATCGAGATGTACACCAACCTCTTCGACGGCACGGACCCGGAAACCTACATGAAGTCCTGGACCTGCGAGGAAATCCCCTCGCCGGCCAACAACTGGCTGGGCTCCAACATGCCGCGCTACTGCAACCCCGAATATGACGCGCTGTGGGCCAAGCTGGCGGCCACCGGCCCGCTGGAAGAACGTGCCGAGATCGTCAAGCAGCTCAACGACATGCTGGTGCAGGACGGCGCGATGATCCCGCTGATCCACCGCGGGCGCGTCTCGGCCCATGCCAACTCGCTCACCGGTGTCAAGCTGAACACCTGGGACAGCGAGATGTGGAACGTCGCCGACTGGGACCGCCAGTAGGCCGCGAACCCGTGAAACCGGCCGCTCCGCGCACCCCGCGCGGGGCGGCCCCTCCCCGCAAACCGATGAACCGAGACACTGATCCATGCTGAACTACACCATCAGACGGCTCATGTTCACCGTGCCGGTGCTTCTGTTCATCAGTTTCATCATCTTCCTGCTGCTCGATCTGGCCCCCAACGACCCCACCGGCAACCTGCCGATGACCATCCCCCCCGAGGTGCGCCAGCAGATCCGCGAGAGCCTCGGCCTCGATCAGCCGATCTGGGTGCGCTACCTGCTGTGGTGCAAGCAGTTCTTCATCAACGAACCTCTCAACATCATCGAGCAGTGGTTCGGCATCCAGATCGGTGACGGCGACCGGCTGCGGGTGCGCAGCTGGGCCACCCGCTCGCCGGTGGTCGACCTGATCGTCGAGCGCCTGCCCCAGACCCTGTGGGTGGTAGGCATGTCCTACGTGGTGGGAATCCTCATCGCCATTCCCATCGGGGTGGTCTCGGCCTACCGCCAGTACAGCTGGTTCGACCAGATCGGCACCTTCATCTCGATGGTCGGCTTCTCGGTGCCCACCTTCTTCACCGGGGTGCTGATGATCGTCATCTTCTCGGTCTGGCTGGGGTGGTTCCCCTCGATCTACGACACCACGCTGGTGGTCGAGGACTGGGCCAGCTTCATGCAGCAGGTGCGGCAGATGGCGATGCCGGTCTTCGTGCTGGCGCTTTTCAACGCCGCCCAGATCAGCCGCTTCATGCGCGCGAGCATGCTCGACAACCTCAACCAGGACTACGTGCGCACCGCCCGTGCCAAGGGCCTGAAGGAAAGGACGGTGCTTCTGGTGCACGTGCTGCGCAATTCGCTGATCCCGGTGGTCACGGTGATCGCGCTCAACGTGCCGCAGGTGTTCGGCGGGGCGATCATCACCGAGCAGGTCTTCAAGGTGAACGGCCTGGGCCAGCTGCTGATCATCGGCATCCAGGGGGCCGACATCCCGCTGGTGCAGACGCTGACCTTCATCTTCGCGGTGCTGATCGTGCTGTTCAACCTGATCGCCGACATCCTTTACGGCATACTCGACCCGAGGATCCGCTATGACTGACGCCACCGTTCAGGATGCCAGACAGTCCCGCGCCGGGCGCTCGCAATGGGCCGACGTGTGGGACCAGTTCAAGACCCACCGCGGCGCCCTTCTCGGAATGGGGTTCTTCATCTTCATCAGCCTGCTGGTGATCTTCGGCCCCTGGCTGTGGGACATCCCGCCCAACTACATCGACATCCGCGCCAAGAACCAGGGCCCCAGCCTGGCCCATCCCATGGGCACCGACCAGCTGGGCCGCGACACCTTCGCCCAGGTGCTGGCAGGCGGGCGGGTCTCGCTGCTGGTCGGGGTTACGGCAATGGCCCTGTCGCTGGTCCTGGGCACGCTGGTGGGGGTGCTGGCGGGCTACTTCAAGCGCCTCGACGGGCCGCTGATGCGGTTGACCGATCTCTTCCTCGCTCTGCCGCTGCTGCCGCTGCTGCTGGTCATCATCATGCTGTTTCGCGACACCCTGCGCGCTGCCTTCGGCCCCGAAACCGGCATCTTCATCCTGATCGTCTTCGTCATCGGCATCACCAGCTGGATGCAGACCGCGCGCATCGTGCGCGGCGACGTGCTCTCGCTCAAGGAACAGGAATTCGTGCTTGCCGCGCGCTCCATCGGCACCCCCAGCCACCGGATGATCCTGCGCCACATCCTGCCCAACGTGCTGAGCCCGATCATGGTTTCGGCCACGCTTGGCATCGCCAACGCGATCATCACCGAAAGCGCGCTGTCCTTCCTGGGGCTGGGCTTTCCCTCGGACTTCCCCACCTGGGGGCGGCTTCTGTTCGACAGCACCAACTTCATGACCCTCAACCCCGAACGCGTGATCTGGCCGGGGCTGGCGATCTCGCTCACGGTGCTGAGCGTCAACTACATCGGCGACGGGCTGCGCGACGCGCTCGACCCGCGGATCCGCGGCCGCTGAGGCGCCGAAGGGGGCGATTTTCCCCACCGGAAAATCACGCCTGCCGCGCGGGAACATCCGGACAGGATGAAGGGGGCGGTCATCCCACGTGGCGGCGGATGCGCCGGACCATGAGCCACACCAGAACCACCACCAGCGGGGTCAGCCCGGCCGTGGCCAGCCCCTTGGAAAGACCGAGCGGCGCGAGGAAGGGATAGGCCATGTAGGCGGCGAGGTTGACCGCGTAATAGCTGATCGCCACCACGCTGAGCCCCTCGACCGTCTGCTGCAGACGCAGCTGCATCTGCGCCCGGCGGTCCATGCTTTCCAGCAGCTTCTGGTTCTGGGCCGAACGCTCCACGTCCACCCGGGTGCGCAGCAGCTCGCCCGCCCGCGCCGCCGCCTGGGCCATCTCCTGCAGCCGTCCCCGGGTGGCATGCACGGTGCGCATCGCCGGGTCGAATCGGCGCATCATGAACTCGGCGAAGGTCTGGCGGCCCTTGAAACGCTTTTCTCGCAGCACCTCGATGCGCTGGGCCACCAGCGCCTCGTAGGCGCGCGTGGCCCCGAAACGGAAGCTGGAGGCGGCGGACATGTTCTCCAGCTCGGCCGAGATCTTGAGCAGCTCGCGCAGGGCCTCGTCGGGCGGGGCTGCGCCTTCGCTCATGCCGCGGACCAGTTCCGTCAGCTCGTCATCGATCCGGGCGATCTGCGGCCCCAGCTCGCGGGCCCGGAAAAAGCCCAGCATGGCCAGGGTCTTGTAGGTCTCGATCTCGCACAGCCGCTGCACCACCCGGCCGATGCGCCGGCTGCCGGTGCCGGGGCGGGCGAAGACCGCGAAACGCAGGTGGCCGGCCGGGTCGATGCGGAAATCGCCGGCGATGATCGCCGCGTCATCCAGCACCGAACTGACCGCCATGCCCTCGCGCACCATCCACTCCTCCAGCTTGCGCGGCACCGCGCCGTCGTCCTCCAGCCGCTCCACCCGGATCAGCGCCGAGGTCAGGCGCACGCCGGGCATGGCCTCCAGCCAGTCGTCGGGAAAGACGTTGAACACCGCCGGGTCGAAGGGGCGCTCGGCATTGCCTTCGCCGAAGATCGTGTAGGTGGTGAACTCGGTGTGGCGCTCCCATTTCAGCCGATGCCTGCCGATCTGCCCGAAGTAATGGGTTGCCCCGGGCTGCGGATGGGGGGCGCCGAAACGCTCGAGCAGGGCCAGAAGATGCGTGCGGTCGGCCTCCGGGTCGAGCCCGCCCGCCCCCGGCTCGCCCTTGACCGCCAGAAGGGCGGCAAAGCCGGGCACCTCCATCTCGGGGAAGGGGCGGGCGTGCAGCTCGTTGGCCAGCTGGTATCGCAGGGGATGGTCCTTCAGCATCTCTCCCGTGCCCGCTCCGGTGTCTGCCCGCCCTGGCGCGGGGGCGGGCCAGGGCGGCGCGCAGGCCTCCTGTGCATGGCCCTGCGCTGCGCATGAGAAACACCCCGGCACATGGCCGGGGCGTTCGGCGATCTACTCGATCAGCGGCAACAGCCGATCGAGACTTTCCTTCGCATCGCCATAGTACATCCGCGTGTTCTCCTTGTAGAACAGCGGGTTCTCGATGCCGGAATATCCGGTGCCCTGGCCGCGCTTCATGACGATCACGTTCTTGGCCTTCCACACCTCGAGCACCGGCATCCCGGCGATCGGGCTGTTGGGGTCCTCCTGCGCGGCGGGATTGACGATGTCGTTGGAGCCGATGACGATCACCACGTCGGTGTCGGGGAAATCGTCGTTGATCTCGTCCATCTCCAGCACGATGTCATAGGGCACCTTGGCCTCGGCCAGGAGCACGTTCATGTGCCCCGGCAGGCGGCCTGCCACCGGGTGGATGCCGAAACGCACGTTCTTGCCGGCCTCGCGCAGCTTGCGGGTCAGTTCGGAAACCGCGTTCTGCGCCTGCGCCACCGCCATGCCGTAGCCGGGCACGATGATGATGCTGTCGGCATCGTTGAGCAGTGCCGCCACGCCCTCGGCGTCGATCGGCACCATCTCGCCGTCCATCTCCATCTGCGGCCCCGAGGCGCCGCCGAATCCGCCCAGGATCACCGAGATGAACGAGCGGTTCATCGCCTTGCACATGATGTAGGACAGGATCGCACCGGAAGAACCCACCAGCGCGCCGACCACGATCAGCAGATCGTTGCCGAGCGAGAAGCCGATCGCCGCCGCCGCCCAGCCGGAATAGGAGTTGAGCATCGACACCACCACCGGCATGTCGGCGCCGCCGATGCCCATGATCAGATGCCAGCCGATGAACAATGCGGCGAGGGTCATCACGACCAGCGGCAGAAGCCCGCCGCCCTGGAAATACCACACCAGCGCCAGCGCCGAGACGAGCGCCGCCGCCGCGTTCAGCGCATGGCCGCCGGGCAGCTTGACCGCCGCCGAGCTGACCTTGCCGGCCAGCTTGCCATAGGCGATCACCGAGCCGGTGAAAGTCACCGCCCCGATGAAGATGCCCAGGAACAGCTCGACCCGCAGGATGTCGTGCTCGATCGGCGTCTTCTTGGCCAGCACCGCGGCAAAGCCTTCCAGCGCCTTGCGGGCGGATTCGTCCATGGCCAGCACGCGGACCTGTTCGAAATGGGCGTTGAAGCCCACGAAAACAGCGGCCAGACCGACCAGAGAGTGCATCGCCGCCACCAGCTGGGGCATCTCCGTCATCTGCACGCGCTTGGCCACGTAGTAGCCGATGATCCCGCCTGCGCCGATCAGCACGACCGACAGCAGCCACAGCCCCGATCCGGGGCCGATCAGCGTGGCGATCACGGCCAGCGCCATGCCCACCATTCCGTACCAGACCGCGCGCTTCGCGCTTTCCTGGTTTGACAGCCCGCCAAGGGCCAGGATGAACAGCACGGCCGCGACGACATAGGCCGCAGTGGTAAATCCGTAACTCATGGCTGCAGCCTCCTCAGGATTTCTGGAACATGGCGAGCATGCGCCGGGTGACCAGGAAACCGCCGAAGATGTTGATCCCGGCCATGAACACGCTGAGCGCGGCCAGCAACAGCACCAGCCACGAGCTCGACCCGATCTGCAGCAGCGCGCCCAGGATGATGATCGACGAGATCGCGTTGGTCACCGACATCAGCGGCGTGTGCAGGCTGTGGCTGACGTTCCAGATCACCTGGAAGCCCACGAAGACCGACAGCACGAAGACGATGAAATGCTGCATGAAGCTGGCCGGCGCGACGGCGCCCACCGCCAGCAGCAAGGCCCCGCCCACCCCCAGAAGCGCCACCTGACGAACCGTCTGGGCCCGGAACGCGGCCCTCTCCTGTGCCCGGCGCTCTTCGGGGGTCGGTTCCTTGGCCTCGGCCTTTGCCGGCTTCTTCGTCGCGATTGCCTTCACCTTCAACGGTGGCGGCGGCCAGGTGATCTCGCCCTGGTAGGTCACCGTGGCAGAGCGGATCACGTCATCCTCCATGTCATGCACGATCTGCCCGTCCTTGTTCGGGGTCAGATCGGCCAGCATGTGGCGGATGTTGTTGGCGTAAAGCGTCGAGCTTTGCGCCGCCATGCGCGAGGGAAAATCGGTGTAGCCGATGACCGTCACGCCGTTTTTGGTGACGATCTTCTCGCCCGGTTTGGTCAGCTCGCAGTTGCCGCCGCGTTCGGCGGCCAGGTCGACGATCACCGATCCCGGCTTCATCATCTCCACCATGTCGGCTGTCCACAGCTTCGGCGCGGGCCGGCCGGGGATCAGCGCGGTGGTGATGACGATATCCATCTCGGGGGCCATCTCGCGGAATTTCTCCAGCTGCTTGGCCAGGAACTCGGGGCTGGAGGGCTTGGCGTAGCCGCCCGTCTCGGCGCCGTCCTGATCGTCCTCGAACTCCAGATAGACGAACTCGGCCCCCATCGATTCGATCTGCTCGGCCACCTCGGGACGCACGTCGAAGGCATAGACGATGGCGCCCAGGCTCACCGCGGTGCCGATCGCCGCAAGGCCCGCCACGCCGGCGCCCACCACCAGCACCTTGGCCGGCGGCACCTTGCCCGCGGCCGTCACCTGCCCGGTGAAGAAGCGCCCGAAATTGTTGCCCGCCTCGATCACCGCCCGGTAGCCGGCGATGTTGGCCATCGAGGACAGCGCGTCCATCTTCTGGGCCCGGCTGATGCGCGGCACCATGTCCATGGCGATGACATTGGCGCCCTTGTCGCGGCACAGCTCCAGCAGCGCCTCGTTCTGGTCGGGATGGAAAAAGCTGATCAGCGTCTGGCCCTTGCGCAGCCGCTTGGCCTCGGTCTCGGTCGGCGGGCGCACCTTGGCCACGATGTCGGCCGCCTTCCACAGCGCCGCCGCCCCCCTGACCACCTCGACCCCGGCCTCCCTGTAGGCCGCATCCGAAAAGCCCGCAGCCTTGCCCGCCCCGGCCTCGATCACGCATTCATGGCCGAGCTTCTGCAGCTGCAGGGCGCTTTCGGGCGTCATGGCGACCCGCGCCTCGCCCGGATGAACCTCTTTCGGCGTTCCGATCTTCAAGACCGCTCCTCCTTCAGTCTTCGCGCAGCCCGCGCATGTGTGACCTTTTGTCTTGTCTTGCAATACCGGGCGGGCATTGCAACAGCTTACTTTCCGATCATATTCAAAAAAGCAAATTCAACGCGGAGCAGACCAGATGCGACCACAAGTCACCACCCCCGTTTACGGCCTCACCAGGCGTCGAATCCTGCAGGTCGCCGCGGGCGCGGCCGCAACCACCGCCCTTGCCCCCCTCGCCGCCACGCCGGCCCTTGCCCAACCCCAGGAGTACCAGACCATGGATGCCCCCGCCGCCCACGACGCCGCGCTTGCCGGCGAGATCATCCTGGTCGATATCCGCACCCCGCCCGAATGGGCCGAAACCGGCATCGGCGAGGGCGCGGTGGCCATCAACCTGCGCGACCCGGGCTTCGTGCAGGCGCTGGTCAGGCTGCGCCAGAGCTACCCCGACAAGCCTATCGCCCTGATCTGCCGCACCGGCAGCCGCTCAGGCTATGCGGTCAGCACCCTGGCCCGGCAGGGATTTCCGGGGCTGGTGGACGTCCCCGAGGGCATGGCCGGCTCGGCCGCCGGCCCGGGCTGGATCGCCCGCGGCCTGCCCGTCTATCCCGGCACCGAGGCAGAAATCGCTCCGCGCCTGGCGGCCGTGCTCGGCGAGTGAGCCTTGCCGCGGCGGCGGCCAGCCGGCCCCGCCGCCCGGCCGTCATCTCAGATCCACCGGCGGGTGCGCCGCGCCCAGGCCTCGAACGCCTCGCCGAACTCGGCCCGCAGCGCCGCCTCCTCGCCCTCGATGAAACGCCGCGCGATCAGCCGCATGAACAGCGGCACCAGCAGCAGCCCCGCCGGGTTGCCCAGCCAGATCACCCAGGCCAGCAGCAACAGCGTATCGGCCAGGTAGATCGGGTTCCGGCTCAGACGAAAGACGCCCGTGCTGACCAGCGCCGAGGGGCGCTCGCGCGGCATCACGGTGGTGCGGGCGCGAAACATCTCGCGCACCGCAAGCGCAAACAGCGCCACGCCAGCCGCGGCCAGCCCCGCCGCCAGCCAGCCCTGGCCCCCAAAGGCCACGTTCCACTGCGGCAAGAGCCGCGCCAGCCCCCAGGCCAGGATCAGGAAAAACAGCAGCCACACCGGCGGCAGATCGACCCACTTCTTCATGCAAACTCCCCGGGAGCAGATACCGCGCCCCCTGATTGAAACTCCGGGCTGCGATCATTCCGTGCCGGGGGCGGGCTTGTCCAGAAAAACCTGACGGCCGGGCTTGCGGCCTGCCGCTGCGCGGGCCAAGCTGCGGCCGCGAAAGGGAGGATAGGATGAGCAGGCATCTCGAAGGAAGACACGCCCTTGTCACCGGCGGCGGCACCGGGATCGGGCTGGCAATCGCGCGCGCCCTGGCCGCAGAAGGCGCGCAGGTCACCATCACCGGCCGCCGGGCCGGCCCGCTGGAAGAGGCCGCGGCCGCCCATCCGGGGTTGCATCCGCTGGTGATGGACGTGAACGAGGAGGCCAGCGTGGTCGACGGCACCGCCATCGCGGTGGCCGAACGCGGCCCGGTGCAGATCTGCGTGGCCAATGCCGGCATCGCCGAGGGCCGGGCCTTCCACAAGACGGATCTCGAACTGTGGAACCGGATCCTCGCCACCAATCTCACCGGCGCCTTCCTCACGGTGCGCGAATCGCTGCGCTCCATGGACAAGACGGGCTGGGGGCGGGTGATCGTGGTCTCCTCCATCGCCGGGGTGCGCGGGCTGAAGGGGGCGGCCGCCTACACCGCCTCCAAGCACGGGGTCATCGGCATGATCCGCGCGCTCTCCGAAGAGCGCATGGGCGGGCCGGTCACCTTCAACGCCCTGTGTCCGGGCTACGTGGACACCCCGATCGTCGAGCGCAACGCCGCCGCCATCGCCGCGCGCGCCGGCATCACGGAGGAGGAGGCGCTGCAAGGCATGATCCGCGCCAACCGCCACAAGCGCCTGATCGCCCCCGACGAGGTGGCCGCCGCGGCCCTGTGGCTGTGCCTGCCGGGCTCGCAAAGCGTCAACGCCCAGTGCATCCAGATCGCCGGCGGGCAGGTCTGAGCCCGGCGGATGACGGATTTCGCCCATACCAGGGCCCTGTTCGAGCTGCCCGAGGGGGTGGTCTACCTCGACGGCAATTCCCTCGGCCCGCTGCCCAAGGCCGCCGCCGGGCGGGTGATGCGCACCCTGCGGGCAGAGTGGGGCGAGATGCTGATCACTGCCTGGAACCGGGCCGGATGGATGGGCTGGCCGGCCCGGCTGGGCGAGCGCATCGGCCGGCTGATCGGCGCGCCCGAAGGCTCGGTGATGGTGGGCGACACGCTCTCGGTGAAGATCTACCAGGCGCTGGCGGCAGCGCTCGAGATGCGCCCCGGGCGAAAGGTCATTCTCAGCGATTCCGGCAACTTCCCCTCCGATCTCTACATGGCGGAGGGGCTGATCCGCACCCTCGGGCAGGGCCACGAGCTGAGGATCGTCGGCCCCGGGCAGGTGGCGGACGCCCTCGACGAATCGGTCGCCGCACTGCTGCTGAGCGAGGTCGACTACCGCACCGGCCGGCGCCACGACATGGCCGCCCTCACCGCCCGCGCCCATGCCGTGGGCGCGCTCACCATCTGGGATCTGGCCCATTCCGCCGGCGCGCTGCCGGTGGACGTGGCCGCCGCGCGGGCCGATTTCGCGGCCGGCTGCACCTACAAGTACCTCAACGCCGGCCCCGGCGCCCCGGCCTTCATCTACGTGGCCCCCGAACACCTGCCTGCCGTCCGCCCGGCGCTTCCGGGCTGGCTCGGCCACGAACGCCCCTTCGACTTCTCCCCCGGATACGCCCCCGCGCCGGGCATCGGGCGGATGCGCATCGGCACCCCGCCGGTGCTGCAGATGGCCGCGCTCGAGGCCGCGCTCGACATCTGGGAGGGCGTGGACATGGCCGCGCTGGCCGCCCGGGCGGAGGAACTCACCGCGCTGTTCATCGATCTGGTGGAGGACAGCTGCCCCGAGCTGAGCCTCGTCACCCCGCGCGCCCCGGCCAGGCGCGGCAGCCAGGTCTCTTTCCGCTTTGCCGAGGGCTACGCGGTGATCCAGGCGCTGATCGGGCGCGGCGTCATCGGCGATTTCCGCGCCCCCGACATCATGCGCTTCGGCATCGCGCCGCTCTATATCGGCGAGGCCGACATCCGCCGCGCCGCCGCCGCGCTTGCCGACATCATGAAGAACCGGCTGTGGGACCGGCCCGAATACAGAGCCCGCGCCCCCGTCACCTGAGCGGCGCGGCCTTCCGCCCGAGGCGGCGATGGCGCGCCCCGGGGCACATGCGGCATGGCTCAGTTGATGCCGTTGGCCTGCTGCAGAGCGCGAATGTAGGCCACCACCATCTTCAGTTCGCCATCGGTGACGCCGGGCACCGGAGGCATGTTGCCGAAGGTCCAGTGGTGGGCGCGCACGCCGTTGCGGGGGGCCAGCAGGAAGGCGGCATCGGCATGGTGGCCGGGACGGTAGATCTGGTGCACCAGCGGCGGCGCCACGCCCTGCTGACCGGCAGCGTTGCGGCCATGGCAGACGGCGCATTTGGCCTCGAATATCTTCTCGCCGAGCTTGGCATTGCCGGTGAGCTCGGGGACCACCACCTCGACCATCGGTTCACCGGTGGCGGCGGTGGGAATTTCGGCCTGCTGATCACCGGGCAGAAGGAAATACCCCCCCACGGCGGCGGCAGCCAGGATCAGCAGAAGAACGGACATGCGCATGCGGCAAACCTCTTGTTTGTCTCGTCGACACGCCTAAGCCTTCCACGTGGTGGAAGGTCAAGCGTTTTCCGGTTGCTTCAGGCGGTCCTGAGCGATGCTGCGCGTCGGCCCGCCGCCCAGGCACGCGCCGCCTTTCCGAAGGCTTCGAACAGCGGGCGCGAGACCGGATCGTTGGCGGCGTTGTATTCGGGGTGCCACTGGACCGAAAGCGTGAACCCCGGCGCGCCCTCGATGTAGATCGCCTCGGGCGTGCCGTCCTCGGCGCGCCCGTCGATCACCACCCGCCGGCCCGGCGTCTTGATGCCCTGGCCGTGGAGGGTGTTCGTCATCACCTCGGTGGTGCCGAGAAGCCTGTGAAACGGCCCACCCTCGGTGAAGTGAACGCAGTGGCGCGGGGCGAATTTCTCTTCCAGGGTACCGTCGGGGGGCATGCGGTGGTTCATCCGGCCCGGCAGCTCGCGGATTTCGGGGTGCAGCGTGCCTCCCATTGCCACGTTGACCTCCTGAAAGCCGCGGCACACCCCGAAGAAGGGCTGGCCCCGCTCCACGCAGGCGCGCACCAGCGGCAGGGTGATGGCATCGCGGCAGCGGTCGAACTCGCCATGGGCCTCGGTGGGCTCTTCGCCGTATTCCTCGGGGTGAACATTGGGCCGGCCGCCGGTGAGCAGGAAGCCGTCGAAGGTTTCCAGCAGCTCCTCGACGGACACGAAACGCGGATCGGCCGGAATCAGAAGCGGCAGGCAGCCCGCCACCTGCGAGACCGCCTGGCTGTTCATGGTGCCGCTGGCGTGGGCGGGATAATCGCCCCCGATCAGATAGCTGTTGCCGATGATGCCGACGCGTGGCCGTGACATGGCACCCCTTTCTTCGCGGTCGCGGTTTCAGCCAACATAAGCGGCAAGCGTCCGCGGAAAAAGGGGCAAGCAGGGCCCGGGCGGCGGGTTCAGCCCTCGCCCTGCAGCCCGGCGGCCTCGATCCCGGCCATGGCGGCGGCCAGATCGTTGTCGGAGGTATCGCCCGTGACCCCCACCGCGCCCAGCACCCGGCCGCGGGAATCACGCACCAGCACCCCGCCGGGCACCGGCACTACCTTGCCGCCGTAAACGCCGTTGACCGCGGCCATGAAATAGGCCTGCTGCTCGGCCCGCGCCATCTGCGCGCTGCCGCCCATGCCCAGCATCACCGCGCCAAAGGCCTTGCCCTGGGCGATCGCGAAGCGCCCCGGGCTGGCGCCATCCTCGCGCTCGAAGGCCTTCACGTGGCCGCCGGCATCCAGCACCACCACCGACAGCGGCTTGAGCCCCATCTCGCGCCCCTTCGCCAGCGCCGCGCGGATGATCGTCCGCGCCTTCCTGAGTGAAATCTCGGCCATGTCCGCTCCTTTTTTCTTTTCGTTCAACCATCCCGGGGGACCGGGGGGCAGGCAGCCCCCGGACTATGCCCCCCGCAGCTGCACCTTGCGCTCCAGCCGGCGGGCGTGAAGGATCGGCTCGGTATAGCCCGAGGGCTGCTCGCGGCCCTTGAACACCAGGTCGCAGGCGGCCTTGAAGGCGACGGTATCGTACCCCGGCGCCATGGCGAGATAGAACGGATCGCCCGCGTTCTGGCGGTCCACCACGGCGGCCATCTTCTTCATCGCCTCCATCACGCGCTCTTCGCTCACCACCCCGTGGTGCAGCCAGTTGGCCAGCGCCTGGCTGGAGATGCGGCAGGTGGCGCGGTCTTCCATCAGGCCCACGTCGTGGATGTCGGGCACCTTGGAGCAGCCCACCCCCTGGTCGATCCAGCGCACCACGTAGCCGAGGATGCCCTGGGCGTTGTTCTCGATCTCGGCGGTGATTTCCTCCTCGCTCCATCCCCCCTGCGCCAGCGGGATGGTCAGCAGCTCGGAAAGCCGGGCGCGCGGCCCGCCGGCGGCGATTTCCTCCTGCCGGGCGAGCACGTCCACCAGATGGTAGTGGGTTGCATGCAGCGTGGCGGCGGTGGGGCTGGGCACCCAGGCGCAGTTGGCGCCGGCCTGCGGATGGGCGATCTTCTCGGCCAGCATCGCGTGCATCAGATCGGGGGCG
>WFPZ01000195.1 GCA_015487335.1 Paracoccaceae bacterium | reverse complement strand
ATGTGGCGGGAGATCTCCGGATCGTCGCTTTCCCAGATGATGGCGGTCTGTTCGGCGCGGGTGGCGAGGTGGCGGTCGATGCAGTTGGCGGCGACATTCAGGACCCCGTCCTCGAACCACCTGATCGAGACGTCGGGGTATTCGAAGGTGGTGTTCTTGACCTTGCTGTAGGGCTTGATCCAGTCCAGACGCCTGCCCTCACGGCCCCAGAACCCCTCCGGGTCCGAGACCGATTCCGCATACATCGCATCGTATTTCGCCCGGTCGGCGTGGGCCTGGGCCACGAATTCCGGGCTGGGGGGATAGATCTTGTCAGTCATGAGCCGAATCTTCCTGGTGGTTCAATCAGTGTTGGGGCGCCGCGGCGCGGGCCTCAGATGGCGAGATATTCCGCGCGCAGCTGCTCGTTTTCCAGCACTTCCTGCGCGGTTCCGTCGAAAACGACCTGACCGGTGTCGAGGATCACGGAGCGGTCGGCGAGGTCGAGCGCGCGCAGCGCGTTCTGCTCGACGATCACCGTGGTGATGCCCTGGCTCTTGATCAGGTTCAGGGTCTTCTCGATTTCGTCCACGATCACGGGGGCAAGGCCCTCGTAGGGCTCGTCGAGCAGCAGCACCTTGATGTCGCGGGCCAGCGCCCGGGCGATGGCCAGCATCTGCTGCTCGCCGCCCGAAAGGGTGGTGCCCTCCTGCTTGCGCCGTTCGCCGAGGCGGGGGAACAGATCGTAGATGCGCTCGAGCGACCAGCCGATCGGCGGGGCGATCTGGGCCAGCTGGAGGTTTTCCTCCACCGTCAGCCCCTGGATGATGCGTCGGTCCTCGGGGACCAGCGCCACCCCGGCCTGGGCGGCCTCGTGGCTGGTCATGTTGTGCAGCGGCTGGTGGTCGAGCCAGATCTCGCCACGGGCAAGCTCGGGGCTGGCCAGCCGCGCGATGGTGCGCAGGGTCGATGTCTTGCCGGCGCCGTTGCGGCCCAGCAGGGCGAGGATCTCGCCCTCGTGCACGGTAAAGGACACGCCCTGCACGATGTAGCTTTCGCCGTAGTAGGCGTGGATGTCCCAGACCGAGAAATAGGCCGGAGCGGTCTCCGCCTTGTTGGCGAACCTCGAGAAGTCTGGTCTTTCGTTCATCTTCATGCTCCTTGTGCGGGGCAAGTCCCCGGCGATGGTTTCGCCATTTTCCGCCCGGGTCAATGCGCCTCTCCCAGATAGGCTTCCTGCACCTTGGGATGGCCCTTGATGTTTTCGGGCGTGTCCTCCACCAGCGGAGAGCCCTGGGCCAGCACGGTGATGCGCTGGGCGAGGCTGAACACCACGTGCATGTCGTGCTCGATGATCACCATGGTGATCTCGCGCCGCTCCTTGATGTCGCGCAGGAGGTCGATGGTGCGGTTGGTGTTGGCCCGGGCCATGCCGGCGGTGGGCTCGTCGAGCAGCAGCAGCCGTGGCCTCTGGACCAGGCACATGGCCATCTCCAGCCGCCGCTTGTCGCCGCGCGACAGCGAGGCGGCGTGGTGGTGGCGCTTGTCGGCCATGTTGACATCCACCAGCGCCCTTTCTGCCAGGTCGATCAGCTCGGCCTCGCTTTCCACCGTTTCGAAGGCATGCATGCGGAAGGCGCCGTCACGCTTTGCGAAACAGGGGATCAGCACGTTTTCCAGCACCGTCAGGTCGCCGAAGATTTCCGGCGTCTGGAACACCCGGCTGATGCCCATCTGGTTGATCTCGTGCGGCTTGCGCCCCAGCACCGACTGGCCGTCGAACATCACCGAGCCGGTATCGGGCACCAGCTTGCCCACCAGCACGTTGAGCAGGGTCGACTTGCCGGCGCCGTTGGGGCCGATGATGGCGTGGATCGTGTCTTCCTTGATCGACAGGTTCACGTCCTTGAGCGCGTGCAGCCCGCCGAAGCGCTTGTTGACGTCCTTGACTTCGAGGATTCCCATGAACCTTCTCCTCTATTCGGCCGGGGTGCCGTCGGGCGAAGCGCCGTCGCCGGGTTTGTTCTTCTTGCGGCGGATGAGGTTGCGGATCCTTTCGCCGCCCTCCATCAGCCCGCCGGGCAGGAAGATCACCACCAGCATGAACATCAGGCCAAGGGTCAGGGCCCAGCCCTCGCCGGTGAAGCGCGAGAAGATCCAGACCACCACCTCGCGCAGCGGCTCGGGCAGGAAGGAGAACCAGCCCTCGAGCACGTTCTCGTTGATCTTGGAGAAGATCTTTTCGAGATACTTGATGAAGCCCGCGCCCAGCACCGGCCCCATCAGGGTGCCGGCGCCGCCGAGGATGGTCATGATCACCACCGCGCCGCTTTCCGTCCACTGCATGCGCTCGGCCCCGGCCAGCGGGTCCATGGCGGCCAGCAGCCCGCCGGCCAGCCCCGCATACATGCCCGAGATCACGAAGGCGGCAAGCGTGTAGGGCCGCGCGTTCAGCCCGGTGTAGTTGAGCCGCGTCTGGTTGGACTTGACCGCCCGCAGCATCAGCCCGAAGGGCGAGCGGAAGATGCGCAGGCTGAGGTAGAAGGCCAGGATCGCGATCACCGCGGTGAAGTAGTAGCCGATGTTGAAGGTGAAGACCCAGCCGCCGAGGTTGAGCTTGTAGCTTTCGTTCATCACCAGCCCGAACAGATGCGGGGTGATCGGCTCTCCCTCGCTCATCAGATACTGGGGGTCGCTGGTATAGACCTGCAGGCCGGTCTCGCCGTTGGTGATCGGGGTGAGCACCGAATAGGCGAGGTTGAAGCTCATCTGCGCGAAGGCCAGCGTCAGGATCGAGAAATAGATGCCCGAGCGGCGCAGCGACAGATAGCCGATCGCCAGGGCGAACAGCCCCGAGGTGATGATCGCCAGCACCAGCCCCGGCAGAACGTTGTAGTCGAGCAGCTTGTACATCCAGACCACCGAGTAGCTGCCCACGCCCAGAAAGGCCGCGTGGCCGAAGCTCAGATAGCCGGTGAGGCCGAAGAGGATGTTGAAGCCGATGGCGAAGATGCCGAAGATGGCGATCCGCTGCATCAGGTCGGGGTAGCCCGCGTTGAACTGGGCCAGCGCCGATCCCTCGGGAAAGGGCTGCAGGATGAACGGGGTGAGAAGCGTCAGCGCGATGACGATCAGCAGGAAGCGGGTATCGCGTTTGTTGAGGCCGAGCATGTCCTATTCCTCCATCACGCCCTTGCGCCCCATCAGCCCGCGCGGGCGGGTCAGAAGGATGACGATGGCGACAAGATAGATGATGATCTGGTCGATTCCGGGGACGATCGACTTGACCTCGTTCATCGAGGCGAAGCTTTCGAGAATGCCGAGCAGGAAGCCCGCCAGCACCGCGCCGGGCAGCGACCCCATGCCGCCCACCACCACCACCACGAAGCTCAGGACCAGGAAGTCCATGCCCATGTGGTAGTTGGGCGAGTTGATCGGCGTGTACATCACGCCCGCCAGCCCGGCCACCGCGGCCGCGACCCCGAACATGATGGTGAAGCGTCTGTCGATGTTGATCCCCAGCAGGCCGACGGTCTCGCGGTCGGCCATGCCGGCGCGCACCACCATGCCGAAGGTTGTGAAGCGCAGGAAGGCGAAGACGGCGCCGATGATGATCAGCGCGAAGACGAAGTAGATCATCCGCCAGTAGGGGTAGATGATGGCGTTGGGTTCGAAGCCGATGAGCACGCCGAAATCGAACGATCCCGAGAAGGCCTCGGGGGCGGGGGTGGGGATCGGGTTGGCGCCGTAGATGAACTTGACGATCTCCTGCAGCACGATGGCCAGGCCGAAGGTAACGAGAATCTGGTCGGCGTGGGGGCGCTTGTAGAAATGCTTGATCAGGCCGCGCTCGATCAGGAAGCCGAGCCCGACCATGACCGGAATGGCGAACAGGATCGACAGGGGCACCGACCAGTCGATCAGCGCCTGTCCGATCTCCGGCCCGAACCAGCTTTCGACATAGGGCGTCTTGACCTTCAGCGGATTGCCGAGAAAGTCCGTCCGTGTCTCGTCGATGGTCACGTAGCTCAGCGAGAGCAGCCGCTGCAGTGTCACGGCGCAGAAGGCTCCGATCATGAACAGGGCGCCGTGGGCGAAGTTCACCACGCCCAGGGTGCCGAAGATCAGCGTCAGCCCGAGCGCGATCAGCGCATAGGCCGATCCCTTGTCGAGGCCGTTGAGTATCTGAAGAAGGATCGCGTCCATTTTCCCCAACCCGTCTGTTGGCTGAAAGGCCGGGCGGCGCCGGGTGCGGGCCGCGCGGCCTTGTGCCGGCCGCACCTGCGGATGCGGCCGGCGATCATGTGCAGGCTTATGCGCCCGGGTTGCAGGTGCCCAGGTCGCCGCCGGCGAACATCGGATGATCGGGCGGGTAGGTGACCTGCTCGACCGGGGTGATGTCGACGATTTCCAGCAGGTCGAACTCGGAGGTCGGGTTCTCCTTGCCCTGCACCACGAGCACGTCCTTGAAGCACTGGTGGTCGTCGGCGCGGTAAAGCGTCGGGCCGTTGCCCATGCCGTCGAACTCGAAGCCTTCCAGGGCCTCGACCACGGCACACGGGTTGAACGACCCGGCCCGCTGCACGGCATCGGCGTAAAGCAGCGTCTGCACGTAGCAGGTGTGCGCCGCCTGGCTGGGCGGGCGGCCGTACTTCTTGCCGAAGGACTGGACGAACTCCTTGGTGCCGGGGCGGTCGAGGGTCCAGTGCCAGTTGGTGGTGCCCAGGATGCCCTTCACGTTCTCGCCCGCGCCCTGCGCCATCAGGCGTGAATAGAGCGGCACGACGATCTCGAACTTCTTGCCGTTCACGATCTTGTCGCGCAGGCCGAACTGCACCGCGTTGGTCAGCGAGTTGACCATGTTGCCGCCGTAGTGGTTGAGGATCAGCACGTCGGCGCCCGAGTTCAGAACCGGCGCGATGTAGGAGCTGAAGTCGGTGGCCGAAAGCGGCGTCTTGACGGTGTTGACGGTCTCCCAGCCCAGGGCCTCGGTGGCCGCCCTGATCGACTCTTCCTGGGTCCAGCCCCAGGTGTAGTCGGCGGTCAGGTGGTAGGCCTTGCGGTCGGTGCCGTAGCGCTTGGCCAGCACCGGCGCCAGCGCCGCGCCCGACATGTAGGCATTGAAGAAGTGGCGGAAGCCGTTGGCCTTCTTGTCCTTTCCGGTGGTGTCGTTGGAATGGGTCAGACCGGCCATGAAGATCACGCCCGCCTCCTGGCACAGGCCCTGAACGGCGATGGCCACGCCCGAGCTGGAGCCGCCGGTGATCATGATGGCGCCGTCCTTCTCGATCATCGAGCGGGCCGAAGCGCGCGCGGCGTCCGATTTGGTCTGGGTGTCGCCGGTGACGTATTCCACCTTCTTGCCCAGGATGCCGGTGCCGTTGAGCGCCTTCGAGGAGAAGCTGTTCAGCATCCCGCCGTCGCCTTCGCCGTTGAGGTGCTCGACCGCGAGCATGTAGGCGCGCAGCTCGTCGGCACCCTCGTCGGCATAGGGGCCGGACTGGGGCACGTTGAAGCCCAGCGTGACGGTGGGGCCGGTCGGCGCGTTGGTGAAGCCGGTATCGGATGCAGACCAGGCGGCGCCGGTGAAGATCGTCGGCAGCGCAAGGCCCGTGCCGGCGGCGGCGCCGGTCTTGAGCACGCCCCGGCGGGTGAGTTTGGTCTTGGACATGGATATCCTCCCATTGCATGAGTTTGCAGCGCGCACCTCCTATGCGCAGACTGCGCGCCCTTTTTACAGGGCTGACGAAATATTGATCTTGGGCAGAAAATTTCTCAACAACTGGCTTGAAAGAAAGGATTATTTTGTTAACAATTATACAGGAAACCATTTCTGTCTGTAAAAATTTTTTCCCGCACCCGCAGAAAGGCATTGATATGCAGGAAGATCGGAGATGCCGGCAAGCGGCCTGATCGGCAGCCGGATACGCGAAAGGCGCACCGGGCTGGGGCTGCGCCAGTCGGCGCTGGCCAGGGCGGTGGGCATCTCTCCGGCCTATCTCAACCTGATCGAGCACAACCGGCGCAGAATCGGCGGCAGGCTGCTGGTGGCGCTGGCACGCGAGCTGGAGGTGGAGCCCTCGGCCCTGACCGAGGGCGCCGAGGCGGCGCTCCTGGCCGAGCTGCGCACCGCCGCGACGGGCCTTCCCGAGGCGGCGGCCGAGAGCGACCTGGCCGAGGAATTCGCCGGCCGCTTTCCCGGCTGGGCGGCGCTGGTGGCCGCCCAGCAGCGCCGCATCGAGGCGCTGGAGCAGACCGTCGCCGCCCTGACCGACCGCCTGACCCACGACCCGCAGCTGGCCGCCTCGATGCACGAGGTGCTTTCGGTCGTCACCGCGATCCGCGCCACCGCCTCGATCCTGGCCGAAGGCACCGAGGTGGATCCGGAGTGGCAGGCGCGCTTTCACCGCAACCTCCACGAAGACAGCCGCCGGCTGGCCGAAAGCGCCCAGGCGCTGGTGGAATATCTCGATTCGGCCGGCGAGGAGGGCGGGCAGGTGGGCGTCACCCTGCCCCAGGAAGAGCTGGAGCAGTGGCTGCAGGCGCGGGGCTTTCACGTGGCCGAACTGGAAGGCGAGGAGGCGCTCTCGCCGCAGGAGCTGGTGGCCCGCGAGCCGGCGCTGAACCGGGCGCGCACCACCGCCTCTCTGGCCGCCGGCTGGCTGGCGCGCTACCGCGAGGACGCCCGCCGCCTGCCGCTGGAGCGCCTGCGCGGGGCGCTCCGGCGGCTGGGATATGCCCCCGATGCGCTGGCCCGGGAACTGGGCTGCGATCTGCCGCTGGTGTTCCGCCGCCTTGCCAGCCTGCCCGAGCCTTCGGAGGCCGCGCGCCCGGGGCTGGTGTCCTGCGATGCCTCGGGCACGCTGACCTTCCGCAAGCCCGTGGACGGCTTTCCGCTGCCGCGCTACGGCGCCGCCTGCCCGCTGTGGCCGCTCTATCAGGCGCTGGCCCGGCCGATGCAGCCGGTGCGCGCGCTCGTCGAGCAGCCCGGCCGCACTCCGCGCCGCTTTCTGTGCTTCGCGCTTGCCGTCCCGGCCGGGCCGGTGAGCTTCGAGCAGGTGCCGCTGTTTGCCTCGACGATGCTGATCCTGCCCGAGGAACTGGCCCCCGAAGACCCCGCCGCGCCGCTTCTGCCGGTGGGCGCAAGCTGCCGGATCTGCCCGCGCGGCGACTGTGCGGCCCGGCGCGAGCCGTCGATCCTGACAGACGGGTTTTGACAGGGGGGCGCATCCCGGCAATAGTCGATGCAAGCAAGAGACATCTTCGGGGGGAGGGATCGGCGCATGGGCAAACGTGTCCTGCTGATTGAGGATGAGCCTAACATCACCGAGGCGATCCGCTTCCTGCTGTCGCGCGAGGGCTATCAGGTGGATACCCACACCGACGGCTCGACCGCCCTCGAGGCGGTGGCGGCACGCCGCCCGGACATGGTCATCCTCGACGTGATGCTGCCCAACAAGTCGGGCTACGACATCCTGCGCGAGCTGCGCGCCGACGAGGCCACCGCGCGGCTGCCGGTGCTGATGCTCACCGCCCGCGGCCAGCGGCGCGACCGCGAGATGGCCGAGCGCTTCGGCGCCAGCCGCTTCATGACCAAGCCGTTCTCCAATTCGGAAATGCTCGGCTCGGTGCGCGAGCTGCTGGGGTCGTGAAACCGCCGGCCCCGCTCTTCCTCGCCCGCCGCGGCTACCGCTACCGCCGCCTGACCGATGCCGCGCGCCTCCTGCCGGTGCTCGGCGCCTTCCTGTTCCTGCTGCCGCTGTTGTGGGGCGGGGGGATGACGCGCAGCGGGGTGATCTATCTGTTCACGGCGTGGATCGTCCTGATCATCCTTGCAGCCGTTCTGGCCCGTCTTCTTGCGGCCCATGACGCGCGCGCCCGGGAAGAGGGGGAAGGGGAGGCGGACTGATGGTGCCGTTCAACCTTCTCGTCCTGGTCAGCGTTCTTTACGTGGTGCTGCTGTTCCTGGTGGCCTTCGCGGCCGAGAAGCGCGCCCAGCAGGGGCGGCTGGGCTGGCTGCGTTCGCCGTGGGTCTATACGCTCTCGCTGTCGGTCTATGCCACCGCCTGGACGTTTTACGGCGCGGTCGGCTATGCGGCGCGATCGGGGCTGGAGTTCGTCACCATCTACCTCGGCCCGACGCTGGTGATGATCGGCTGGTGGTGGGTGGTGCGCAAGCTGGTGCGCATCGGCCGCAGCCAGCGCATCACCTCCATCGCCGACCTGATCTCCTCGCGCTACGGCAAGTCCAACCTGCTGGGGGTGATCGTCACCCTGATGGCGGTGATCGGCACCACCCCTTACATCGCGCTGCAGCTGCAGTCCGTCACCGTTTCCTTCGCGGTTTTCGCCAGCCAGACGCCGCAGGGCTGGGGGGTGCCGGACCTGCGCTCCACCGCGCTGTGGGTGGCGGCGGGGCTGGCGCTGTTCACCATCCTGTTCGGCACCCGCAACCTCGATGCCAACGAGCGCCACCACGGGGTGGTGACGGCCATCGCGCTGGAGGCTGTGGTCAAGCTGGTGGCGCTGCTGGCGGTGGGGGTGTTCGTCGTCTGGGGGGTGGCGCAGGGGCCGGCCGACATCCTGGACCGCATCGACGCCTCCCCCATCGCAACCTGGGAGATGAACGGCGGGCGCTGGGTGACGCTGCTGTTCCTGGCCGGCGCCGCCTTCCTGACCCTGCCGCGGATGTTCCAGGTGCTGGTGGTGGAAAACTCCGACGAGCGCCACCTGACCACCGCCAGCTGGGCCTTTCCGCTTTACATCTTTCTGATCAGCCTGTTCGTGGTGCCGATCGCGGTGGTGGGGCTGGCGCAGCTGCCCGAGGGCTCCAACCCGGATCTGTTCGTTCTCACCATCCCGCTGAGCTTCGATGCCGAGGGGCTGGCGATGCTGACCTTCCTCGGCGGATTCTCCTCGGCCACCTCGATGGTGATCGTGGCGGCGATTGCGCTTTCGACCATGGTCTCCAACCATATCGTGATGCCGATCTGGCTGTCGGCCCGGCGGGGAGGGGCCAGCATGTCGGGGGACGTGCGCACCGTGGTGCTGCGCTCGCGGCGGATTTCCATCGGTGCGATCCTGGCGCTGGGCTATCTCTACTACGTGTTTTCCGGCGGCGGCGCGGCGCTGGCGGCGATCGGGCTGATCTCGTTCACCGGGGTGGCGCAGGTGCTGCCGGCGCTGCTGGGCGGCATCTTCTGGCGCGGGGCCACCCGGGTGGGGGCGATCGCCGGGCTGGTGCTGGGGTTCTCGGTGTGGGCCTACACCATGTTCCTGCCCTCCTTCGGGGAAAGCGTGCTGATGTCGGCGCAGATGCTGGCCGAGGGCCCCTGGGGCATCGGCTGGCTGCGGCCGCAGGCGCTGTTCGGGATCACCGGGCTGGATCCGCTGGTGCATGCGGTGTTCTGGTCCATGGCGCTGAACACCGGGGCCTTCGTGCTGGGCTCGCTCATGAGCTTCCCCGATCCGCTCGAGCGGCTGCAGGGCGCGCAGTTCGTCAATGTGTTCGAGCATTCGGGCGGCGCGCGCGGCTGGTCGGGGCGGGCGGCCGAGGCGGAGGATCTGCTGGTGATGGCCCAGCGCATCCTCGGCCCCGAAGAGGCGCAGGCGCTGTTTCAGGCCGAAAGCCGGGCCCAGGGGCGCGAGGGCTACCTGCCCGACGTCACCCCCGATTTCATCGAGCGGCTGGAGCGAGAGCTGACCGGCTCGGTGGGCGCGGCCACGGCCCATGCGATGCTGGGGCAGATCATCGGCGGGTCGTCCGTTTCGGTCGAGGACCTGATGGCGGTGGCCGACGAGACCGCCCAGATGCTGGAATATTCCAGCCAGCTGGAGGCCAAGTCCAGGGAGCTGGAGCGCACCGCCCGCCAGCTGCGCGACGCCAACGAGAAGCTCACCGAACTGTCGGTGCAGAAGGACGCCTTCCTCAGCCAGATCAGCCACGAGCTGCGCACCCCGATGACCTCGATCAGGGCCTTCTCGGAAATCCTCATGGACGGCAAGGGCATGAGCCCTGCCGAGCAGCGCCGCTACTCCTCGATCATCCACGACGAGACGATCCGCCTCACGAGGCTGCTCGACGATCTGCTGGATCTGTCGGTGCTGGAAAACGGGCAGGTGACGCTGAACTGCCAGACGGCCAACCTGCACGATCTGCTCGAGCGGGCGATCACCGCCACGGCTTCGGCCGAGACGGGGCGGGAGATCCGTATCATCCGCGACGAGGCGGCCGAGAACGTTTCCCTGCAGACGGACCCCGACCGCCTGCGGCAGGTGTTCATCAATCTCATTTCCAACGCCCGCAAGTACTGCGATGCGCCCGAGCCCGAACTGCGCATCACGGTGCGCCGGCGCGGCGACGAGCTGCGGGTGGATTTCATCGACAACGGCAGCGGCATCCCGAAGCGCAGCCAGGAGGTGATCTTCGAGAAATTCTCCCGCCTGTCGGATCAGGCCGCGGCCGGCGGGGCCGGGCTGGGGCTGGCGATCTGCCGCGAGATCATGGCCAATCTCGGGGGGAAGGTCAGCTATCTGCCGGGGCAGGGAGGCGCGGCCTTCCGGGTGATCCTGCCCCTGTCATGCCGCCGGGCGCAGGCGGGAAACAGGCAGGAAGGGCCGTGAAAGAGCGGCGCTTTCAATGATTTGGTAACCGTGATGTCCGAGTGTGGCGCCAGCGAAAGGACAACGGGGCGCATGCCGGACAATCTCACCCAGGGCGTTCTGAAACGGAAGATCGAGCTGGCGGGCGAAGGCCCCGACCCCGGTGAACAGAGCTGTTGCAGGCTCTATCGCCTGGCGCTGGCACGCGCGGCGCATGATGGCGCGGGGCTGCTGGCCAGGGTCACGGGGTTTGCCCCCGAGCGGGCCACGCTCGACGATCTGGCCGCGGCGCATGACGGCCGGCAGCTGGTGTTCCTGGCCGAGGGGGACGGTGGGGCGCTGGGGCTGGCGGTGCTCGACGGGCCGTTCCTGGCCGCTCTGATCGAACAGATGACCACCGGGCGGGTGGTGCCCGCCCCGGCGCCCGAGCGCAGCCCGACCCCGACCGATGCCGCCGTGGCCGCCGATTTCCTGCAGCGGCTGTTTGCCGGCCTGGGCGAGGTTTCGGCAGCCGGCCTGGCCGCCCCGCCCGCCAGCTTCCGCCCGAGCGCGCCGCTCAAGGACGGGCCGGCCGTTCTGCTGGCGCTCGAGGACCGGCCCTACCGGCGCATCGCCCTGACCGCGGAGCTGGGCGGCGGCGCCAAGACGGGGCAGGTGCATCTGGTGTTCCCCGAGCGCGTGCAGGAAAGCGCGGATGCCGCGGCGCGGGCCCGGGCCTGGGCGCAGGGGCTGCGCGCGAACGTCTGCGCCGCCAGCCTGACGCTGGAGGCGGTGCTGTACCGGCTCTCCCTGCCGCTGGAGCAGGCGCAGGCGCTGACGGTGGGAAGCGAACTGAGGATCCCGCGCGATTCTCTCGGTGCCGTGGTGCTGGAGGGCGCCGGCGGCGCGAAGGTGGGGCTGGCCCGGCTGGGCAAGTGCTCGGGCTTTCGGGCGGTGCGCCTGCTGGCCCCTCCCGCGCCCGGTGCGCCCGTTGCGGCTCCGGGGCACGATGCCGACGGTTCGGGGGCGCCCGCCGGGGCTTGACCTGAATCAAGGCCTTTTGCAGGGCGCCGTCTGATACTGCGTCAAACACCGGAGGTTTGACATGGCATCGATCGACATGCGTCGGCGTCAGTTGACGGAACGCCTGGCCGAACTGAACGAGCGGATGCAGCTGATCGACGAAGAGCTGGACGCGCACAACTCCCGCGACTGGGAGGAACTGGCCACCGAGCGCGAGACCGACGAGGTTCTGGAAGGCATGGGCCTGTCGGCCCGGGAGGAGGTGAAGGCGATCCAGGCCGCGCTGGAGCGGATGGATGCCGGAGAATACGGTTACTGCGTGAAATGCGGCGACGAGATTTCACAGGAGCGGCTTGACCTGCTGCCCTATACGCCGTTCTGCCAGAACTGCGCCGCCGAGGTGGCCCGCCAGAGGTGACGGGCGCATGCCACGGCATGGAGGAGGACATGCCAACCGGAAGAGACGCGCAGAAGAGCGACCGGATCGTCGAGGAGGTGGTGCGCGACCGCGAAAAGGCGGAGAAGCTCAAGGAAGAACGGCACCGCGACCCCGGTGACGGGCCCGCGGCCGAACCGGAAGACGTTGGCATGGAAGGCGAAGAGGAAGACGGCGCCGATCTGTGGGACAACGTGCCGGTGTGAGGGACGGCGGTGATGGTGCGCGGGGCGCTGCCCCGCACCCCGGAGTATTTTCGGCAAGATGAAGGGGGCGGTGTAGGATCAGGATCCATTGACCCCGCATTCACAGCGCCCCGGACGCAAAATATCAGGGGCTTGGCGCGCGCCGGACAGGGTGGCTCCCCTTTCCAAGCGGGCCGAGCGCCTGAGATGAAGTGTCCGGAGGCGCCCGGAGGGTTTGGCGGATTTGCCCCCTGAGTGCGTTGCAGCGCCTTGAAATAGAGATACTATTCCGGCGGCGCTGCGCCTGTTCAGGGAACAAATTTGCCAAACTGTGAGCGCGGGAATAATGGGCCTTGGTCCTACACTTTTTCCTGCGTGTAGCGCTTCAGTTCGGCGCGGGCCACCTGGCGGCGGTGCACCGCGTCGGGGCCGTCGGCCAGGCGCAGGGTGCGCAGGGCCGCCCATTGCGCGGCCAGCGGGGTATCCTGGCTGATGCCTTCGGCGCCGAACATCTGCACCGCCATGTCGGTGACCTTCAGGGCCACCGCCGGGGCCACCACCTTGATCTGGTGGATCCACGGCGCGGCGGCGCGGGCGTCGCCCCTGTCCATCATCCAGGCGGCCTTGAGGCACAGCAGCCGGGCCTGCTCGATCTCCATCCGCGCCTCGGCGATATGGTCGTAATTGGCCCCCAGCCGGGCCAGCGGCTTGCCGAAGGCCTCTCGCTCCAGCGAGCGGCGGCACATCATCTCGAGCGCCTTCTCGGCCTGGCCGATGGCGCGCATGCAGTGGTGGATCCGCCCCGGCCCCAGCCTTCCTTGCGCGATCTCGAAGCCGCGCCCCTCTTCCAGCAGCAGGTTCGCAACCGGCACGCGCACGCCCGTGAAGCGGATGTGCATGTGGCCGTGGGGGGCGTCGTCGTGGCCGTAGACCTCCATCGCGCGGAGCTTCTCGATGCCGGGGGTGTCGGCGGGCACCACGATCATCGAGTGGCGCCGGTGCTTCGGCATCTCGTCGCCGCCGGTGCGCACCATCACGATATAGACCGCACAGCGCGGATCTCCCGCCCCGGTGGCCCACCATTTTTCGCCGTCGAGCACGTAGTGATCTCCCTCGCGCCGGCAGGACATGGCGATGTTGGTGGCATCCGAAGAGGCGACGTCGGGTTCGGTCATCAGATAGGCCGAGCGGATGCGCCCCTCCAGCAGCGGCTCCAGCCAGCGTTGCTTGAGCTCCTCCGAGCCGTAGCGCTCAAGCACCTCCATGTTGCCGGTGTCGGGCGCGTTGCAGTTGAAGACCTCCGGCGCGAGGTGGCTCTTGCCCATCTCCTCGGCGAGATAGGCGTATTCGACGGTGGTCAGGCCGGGGCCGCGGCTGGAATCGGTGAGGAAGAAGTTCCACAGCCCCCGCTCGCGGGCCTTCGCCTTCAGCCCTT
>WFPZ01000194.1 GCA_015487335.1 Paracoccaceae bacterium | reverse complement strand
CTGCGCGGGCTCAAGCGGCGGCTGGCGCTGCTGGTGGCGCTGTGCGATCTGGCCGGGGTGTGGCCGCTCGAGACGGTCACCCGGGCGCTGACCGATTTCGCCGATCTGGCGGTGCAGCGGGCCGTTCTCGCGCTGGTGGGGGCCGAGATCGACCGCGGCAGGCTGCCCGGCGCGGGCGAGGACGACAAGGCGGACGCCGCCGGCATGGTGGTGCTGGCCATGGGCAAGATGGGGGCCCATGAGCTGAACTATTCCTCCGACATCGATCTGATCTGCCTGTTCGACGAGACGCGCTTCGCGCCGGAGGATTTCCCCGAGGCCCGCGCCGCCTTCATCCGGGCGACGCGGCGCATGAGCGCCATGCTCTCGGACATGACGGCCGAGGGCTATGTCTTCCGCACCGATCTGCGCCTGCGCCCCGACCCTTCGGTGACGCCGGTCTGCCTGTCGATGGAGGCCGCCGAGCGCTACTATGAAAGCGTCGGCCGCACCTGGGAGCGCGCGGCCCACATCAAGGCCCGCCCCTGTGCCGGCGACATTGCCGCCGGCGAACGCTACCTGCAGCGCCTTGCCCCCTTCATCTGGCGCCGCCACCTCGATTTCGCCGCCATCCAGGACGCTCACGACATGCGCCTGCGCATCCGCGAGCACAAGCGCCTGCACGGGCCGATCCGGCTGGAGGGGCATGACATGAAGCTCGGCGCGGGCGGCATCCGCGAGATCGAGTTCTTCACCCAGACCCGGCAGATCATCGCCGGCGGGCGCGACCCCTCGCTGAGGGTGCGGGGCACGGTGGAGGGGCTGGAGCGGCTGGCCGAGCGGGGCTGGGTGCCCGAGGACGTGACCGGCCAGCTGGTCAGCGACTACCGCGCCCATCGCGAGGTCGAGCACCGCCTGCAGATGATCAACGACGCCCAGACCCATGCCTTGCCGAAAACCGAAGAGGGGTTCGAGCGCCTTGCGGCGCTTTCGGGGCGCGACACGGCCGAGATGCGCGCCGACATCGCCCGCCGCCTGGGCCGGGTGGCCGAACTGACCGAAGGGTTCTTCGCCCCCCGGGCCGCCGCCCCCGAGCCCACCGAGCTGGAGCGCACCGCCGCCGAGACCATCGCGCGCTGGCGCAGCTACCCGGCGATGCGCTCGGCCCGCGCGGTGGAGATCTTCGAGCGCCTGCGCCCCGAGATCATGCGGCGGATGGAGAAGGCCGCCCGCCCCGAGCAGGCGCTGGCCCAGTTCGACCGCTTCCTTGCCGGGCTGCCGGCCGGGGTGCAGCTGTTTTCGCTCTTCGAGGCCAACCCGCAGCTCATCGACCTGATCGTCGACATCTGCGCCACCGCCCCGGGGCTGGCGCTCTATCTGGGGCAGAACGCCCGGGTGTTCGATGCGGTGATCGGCGGTGATTTCTTTGCCCCCTGGCCGGGCGAGGACTGGCTGGCGAATGATCTCTCGCGGCGGCTGGCCGACGAGGAAGACTACGAGGAAAGCCTCAATGCCGCCCGGCGCTGGCAGAAGGAGTGGCATTTCCGCATCGGGGTGCACCACCTGCGCGGGCTGATCGACGCCGACAAGGCGGGCGCCCAGTATGCCGCCCTTGCCGGCGCGGTGCTGCGCGGCCTGTGGCCGGCGGTGGTGGCCGAGTTCTCCGCCCGTCACGGGGCGCCGCCGGGGCGCGGGGCGGTGGTGCTGGGCATGGGCTCGCTGGGGGCCGAGCGTCTGACCGCGGCCTCCGACCTCGACCTGATCGTGATCTACGACCCGGCCGGCGCGGAATTCTCCGAAGGCCGCCGCCCGCTGGCCGCGCGCCTCTACTACGCCCGCCTCACCCAGGCGCTGGTCACCGCGCTCACCGCGCCGATGCCCGAGGGGCGGCTCTATCAGGTGGACATGCGCCTGCGCCCCTCGGGGCGGCAGGGGCCGGTGGCGACATCCTTCGACGCCTTCCGCGGCTATCAGCGCGAGGAGGCCTGGACATGGGAGCACCTGGCGCTCACCCGGGCCCGGCCGGTGGCCGGCGAGACGGCGCTGGGCGAAGCGGTGGAGGCGTTCCGCCGCGCGCTTCTGGCCAGCCAGCCGCGCGGCGCGGCCGAGGTGCTGGCCGACGTGGCCGAGATGCGCGCCCGCATCGCCGAGGCCAAGCCGATGCAGGGCGGCTGGGAGGCCAAGCTGGGCCCGGGGCGGCTGCAGGACGTGGAGCTTCTGGCCCAGACGGCGGCCCTTCTGGCCGGCGATCCGGCCCGCCAGGTGCCGGGCCAGCTGGCGGCGGGGCGGCGCATCGGATGGCTGAGCCCCGGCGATGTGGCCACGCTGGAGGCCTCCTGCCGGCTGATGTGGCGCCTGCAGGCGGCGGCGCGGCTGCTCACTGGCGAGGTGCTCGATCTCGACGAGGTGGGGCAGGGGGGGCAGGATTTCCTGCTGCGCGAGACCGGCGCGCCCTCGGTGCAGGCGCTGGGCGAAGAGCTGCAGGCGCGGGCGGAGCGTGCCGCCGGGGTGATCGAGGCCGCACTTGCCCGGGTGCCGGGGCGGGGGGCGCCCGGTTGACGGGCTTCGGTGCGGGCGGATATTGCCGGGCGGAGCCAGGATGGCGAGGCGCGCGGAGAAGATCGTGAAACTGGAAGAGATCGACGCGACGGGCCTGATTCGGGAGGCCTACCGGATGGAGGGGGTGGGCGCGGCGGAATGCCGGACGATCTTCCTCGACTGGGCGCTGAAACTGCCGGCGGGAGTGGACCAGCGGGAGGCGATCACGCTGTTGCTGAAGACCTATGGCAGGGATGCGCCGAAACATCCGATGACCGCGATCCTGCGCGACGGGCTGGGCCAGGCGGCCCGCAAGGGCCGGCGCGGCGGCGCGAAGGCCCGCCGGAGCTGAACATGTGCAGCCCGTCAGCCGTTCGGGCCCGGGGCGCCGCCGCCCCGGCGCGGCGAATCCCGGGGGTGCGTCGTTTCGCGGCATCCGCCGGGCAGTCGCCATGGAGCACTTGCGAATCACGCACATGAGCCCTGCGAGGCAACTCGTTGAAATGACGAGAGGGTTTTTGGCTCCGGCGGCAGGGATCGAACCTGCGACCAATTGATTAACAGTCAACTGCTCTACCGCTGAGCTACGCCGGAATGCCGAGGCTGCATATAGCAATGCTTTGCCGGGTCGTCCAGAGGGTTTTGTGCAATTTCATGCCCTGAAACCGGGGATTTTCAGGCCAGCGAGAAACGCGCGGAAAACGACAGCTCCGGTTCTGCCCGGACCCGGGAATGGTGAACCAGATCAACGAGATGGGCGAAGGCGTTGCGCTCGGCCATGGGGCGCATGGGGGCGGGGATGTCGGTGTAGACGCGCGCCGTCAGCTCCGCCACTGTGGCCGGGCCGCGCACCAGCGCCTCCAGCAGCGCCGCCTCGCGCGATCTGCGATGCTCGAGCAGCCAGCGGAGGCGCTCCGCAGGCCGCGTCACCGGCGCGCCGTGGCCGGGGTAGTAGATGCGGTCCTGCCGCGTGGCCAGCCGTCTGGTGGAGGCCATGAAGGCGGTCAGGTCGCCGTCGGGCGGCGAAACCAGCGAGGAGGCCCAGCCCATCACGTGATCGCCGGTAAACAGCGCATCCCCCAGCGCAAAGCACAGGTGATTGCCGAAATGCCCCGGCGTCCACAGCGCGGTGATTCGCCAGCCCTTGCCGGAAATCTCCTGCCCGTCGACCAGCCGCTCGTCCGGGGCGAAGCCCGCGTCCACCCCTTCGCCGCCGCCGCTCAGCCCCGCGCGTGCCAGCCGCTCCATCACCTCGCTGCGCCCGGCGCGGCTGTCGCCGAAGGCCAGCACCGGCGCCCCGGTGGCCTGCGCAAGCGGCCCGGCCAAGGACGAGTGGTCCAGATGCGAATGGGTCACCAGGATGTGGGTGATGCGCTCGCCGGGGGCCAGCGCCCCGAGGATGGCGCGCAGATGGGCGGGCTCGGCCGGGCCGGGATCGATCACCGCAACCTCGCCCTCGCCGATGATGTAGCTGTTGGTGCCCCAATGCGTCATCGGCGAGGGGTTCGGGGCCAGGACCCGGCGGATGCCGGGCTCGAGCCGTTCCACGGTTTCGGGGCGCGGGGCGTTCATATTCGCTTCCTTCCGGGGCGCAACTGCGGCTACCAATAGGCATGAATTTCGACTGGCTCAAACGATATATGCCGCGCGGGCTGTACCAGCGCGCGGCGCTGATCCTCGTGCTGCCGATCGTGACCCTGCAGATCGTGGTTTCGGTGGTGTTCATCCAGCGCCATTTCGAGGACGTCACCCTGCAGATGACGCGGGCGCTGTCGCTCGATCTGCGCTTCCTGCTCTCGGAGGTGGAAACCTCCGACAGCCAGCTCGAGGCCACGGTGCGCATCGCGCGCCTGTCCGATCCGCTTCAGCTGCGGGTGGATCTGCCGGCGGCGGATTTTCCCGGCGTGGACCGGCGGGTGTTCTACGATCTTTCGGGGCGGGTGGTGATCGAGGTGCTGCGCCAGCGGCTGCCCGGGGTGATCGCGGTGGATCTGGAGCGCAACCAGCGGGTGGTCAACCTGTGGCTCAAGACGAAATACGGAGCGATGAAGGTGGCGGTGTCGCGCCAGCGGGTCTCGGCCTCGAACCCGCACCAGTTTCTGGTTCTGATGGTCTTCGTGGGTCTGGTCATGACTCTGGTGGCCTATGCCTTCCTGCGCAACCAGCTGCGGCCGATCAAGCGGCTGGCGCGCGCGGCCGAGGCCTTCGGCAAGGGCCGGACGGAGCCCTACAAGCCCTCGGGCGCCACCGAGGTGCGTGCCGCCGGCAACGCCTTTCTCGAGATGCGCGCCCGGATCGAGCGGATGATCGAACAGCGCACGATGATGCTCTCGGGCGTCAGCCACGACCTGCGCACGCCGCTGACCCGGCTCAAGCTGGCGCTGTCGATGATGGAGGACAGCCCCGAAAGGGAAGAGCTGGCCCGCGACGTGGCCGAGATGGAGCGGCTGCTGGAGGAATTCCTTGCCTATGCCCGCGACGACGCGATGGACGAGCTGCAGGAAACCGATCCGGCCGCCCTGGTGCGCGCGGTGGTCGAGAAGGCGGTGCGCGCCGGGGGCGCGGTGGAACTGGGCGAGGTGCGGGGCGAGGGGATGGCGATGATGCGCCCGGTGGCGATGAGCCGCGCCCTCGACAACCTGCTCAACAACGCGCTGCGCTACGGCACCCGTGCGGTGGTGAGCCTGTTCATCGCCGAGCGCGCCCTGCGCATCGTGGTCGAGGATGACGGGCCCGGGATCGCCCCCGAACAGCGCGAGGAGGCGCTCAAGCCGTTTTCCCGCCTCGATACGGCGCGCAACCAGGACCGCGGCTCGGGCGTCGGGCTGGGATTGTCGATCGCCCAGGACATCGCGCGCCGTCACGGCGGCACGCTGCAGCTGCGCGACAGCGCCCGCCTGGGCGGCCTGCG
>WFPZ01000193.1 GCA_015487335.1 Paracoccaceae bacterium | reverse complement strand
CGGTTGGTCTCGGCCAGCGCCGAGATGAAGAACAGGAACACCATCGGGAACTGCGGGATCCAGTACCAGTTCAGCAGCCCCCAGTCGCCCTTCTGCGCGGCCACGATGTCGGACAGGTTGAGCGACCCGGTGGAAAGGATCACCCCGATGATGATCAGCCCGATCGACACCTCGTAGGACACCATCTGCGCCGCCGAGCGCAAGCTGCCGAGGAAGGGATACTTGGAGTTCGAGGCCCAGCCGCCCATGATCACCCCGTAGACCTCCAGCGAGGAGACGGCGAAGATGAACAGGATGGCCACGTTGATGTCGGCCAGCACCCAGCCCTCGTTGAAGGGAATCACCGCCCAGGCGGTGATCGCCAGCACGAAGGAGACCAGCGGCGCCATGATGAACACCACCTTGTCGGCCCCGGCGGGGATGACCACCTCCTTGAGGACGTATTTCAGCGCATCCGCCACCGATTGCAGCAGCCCCCAGGCACCCACCACGTTGGGCCCGCGGCGCAGCTGCACGGCGGCCCAGATCTTGCGGTCCCCGTAGACGAGGAACAGAAGCGAGATCATCACGAAGGCGATGATCAGCAGGCTCTGCGCCACGATCAGCACGAAGATGCCCAGGGGAGTTGTCAGAAATTCAGCCATTTTGCTTCATGCCCTCAGACCGTCGGTATCCCTTTCGCTGCACAGTCGCGCACCGTCTCTTCGGCGTCGATCGTGCGCATGCCCCGCGGCAGCGTCGGCGAGATGGTGTAAACCGCATCTGCACGCCAAACGCCACCCTCAATCGCCACATTTGTCCGCACGTGACGCGCAAATCCGTAACCCCGGATCAGCGCATATTGCGCCGCCGCGCAGCGGGCGTAGGCGACCACGTCCTCGCGGCTTCGCGCACCACTCATCGCGACCCGGAAACTGACCAGATCCTCATCCAGCAGAATCGTCTCCACGCCCTTGTAATCAGGGGAAAACTCCCCTCCTCCGCCGCCCTGCAGCGGGGCGCAGGCGGCCAGCCCCCCGAATGCGGCAAGCAGGGCCTTCCGATATGCCGGAACAGCCCTCATCACTCGGCCGCCACCCGCGCCTCGCCGCGCGCCTTCTCGAGCGCCGAAAGCTCCGCCATCAGGGCGGAAGCCCGGGCGATCGGGTTGGTCAGCCAGAAGTCCGAAATCGCGTTGCGGAAATCGGCCTTCGCAGGCTTGCGCAGCGGGATCGGCCGCCAGTCGTTTTCCGGCACCTCGTCGATGCGGCCCAGGTGCGGGATGTCCTCCGTCAGCGCCCGGCGCAGCTGGCCCAGCGACTCCCAAGGCAGCGCCTGGCCAAGCTTGCCGGACAGGGCGCGCAGGATGGCCCAGTTCTCGCGCGCCTCGCCGGGCGGGAAGCCGGCGCGCAGTGCCAGTTGCGGGCGCCCTTCGGTATTGACGAACAGCCCCTGCTCTTCGGTATAGGCCGCGCCGGGCAGGATGATGTCGGCCCGATGCGCGCCGCGGTCGCCGTGGCTGCCCTGATAGATCACCACCGGCCCCTCGCCGATCTCCACCTCGTCGGCGCCGAGGTTGTAGACGACCTCCGCCCCCTCCAGGGCTGCATCCATCCCGCCCTCGGTGGTGGCGCCCACGTCCATCGCGCCCACGCGCGCGGCCGCGGTGTGCAGGATCAGCAGCTTCGAACCGGTGGCCTCGGCCAGCTTCATGGCCTGGCTCAGCACCGCCTCGCCATCGGCCTCCTGCAGGGCGCCCTGGCCCACGATGACCAGCGAGGGCACTTCGAGCACCCGGTCGAACTCCTGCTCCAGGAGGCCGGTCAGCGCGGCCCGGTCAGTACCCACATGGGTGTAGTCGTAGGTCAGATCCGCCGCCTCGCCCACCAGCCCGATTTCCGCGCCGTTCAGCCAGGCCTTGCGGATGCGCGCGTTCAGCACCGGCGCCTCGAGGCGCGGGTTGGTGCCGATCAGCTGGATCATCTTCGCATTGTCGATGTCCTCGATGCGCGCCGTGCCCACATAGGCCGAGCGGTTGCCCGCGGGCAGCCTGGCGCCATCGGTGCGGCACTCGATGCTGCCGCCCAGCCCCTCCACGATCCGCTTCAGCGAATAGGCCGCCTCCACGGGCGCCAGATCGCCCACCAGGGCGGCCACCCTGGCCCCCTTCATCGCCTCGGCGGCGGCGGCCAGCGCCTCGTCCCAGCTGACCGGCATCAGCTTGCCGGCCTTGCGGACATAGGGCCGGTCCAGCCGCTGGCGGCGCAGCCCGTCCCAGACGAAGCGGGTCTTGTCGGAGATCCACTCCTCGTTCACCCCGTCGTGGTTGCGCGGCAGGATGCGCATCACCTTGCGCCCCTTGGTATCGACCCGGATGTTGGAGCCCAGCGCATCCATCACGTCGATGGTTTCGGTCTTGGTCAGCTCCCACGGGCGGGCGGTGAAGGCGTAGGGCTTGTTGGTCAGCGCGCCCACCGGGCACAGGTCGATGATGTTGCCCTGCAGGTTGGAATCGATCAGCGCGCCCAGGTAGGTGGTGATCTCGGCATCCTCGCCGCGGCCGGTCTGGCCCATCACCTGCACGCCGGCCACCTCGGTGGTGAAGCGCACGCAGCGGGTGCACGAGATGCAGCGCGTCATGGCGGTGGAGATCAGCGGCCCCAGATCGAGATCGTCCACCGCGCGCTTGGGCTCGCGGTAGCGCGAGAAATCCACCCCGTAGGCCATGGCCTGATCCTGCAGGTCGCACTCGCCGCCCTGGTCGCAGATCGGGCAATCCAGCGGGTGGTTGATGAGCAGAAACTCCATCACCCCCTCGCGCGCCTTCTTCACCATCGGGCTGTTGGTGCGCACTTCGGGCGGGGCGCCTTCGGGGCCGGGGCGCAGATCGCGCACCTGCATGGCGCAGGAGGCGGCGGGCTTGGGCGGGCCGCCGACGATTTCCACCAGGCACATGCGGCAGTTGCCGGCGATCGACAGCCGCTCGTGGTAGCAAAAGCGCGGCACCTCGATCCCGGCCTCTTCACAGGCCTGGATCAGGGTCATGGCGCCGGGCACTTCCAGCTCGATCCCGTCGATCACGATCTTGCGTAGGTCAGACATTCATTCACCCGCTGTTCGGGGGGCGCCGCCGCGCCCCGCTGAGGTTTTCTTCATCTTCTCGCGCCCCACCTCTTCCCGCGCCCCGCTCATTTCCACGACCGCAGCAGCTGCCCCGCCGGGGTGTTGCTGGCGATCTCCTGCCGGCCGACGCGGCAGATGCTCTCGGGGTCGTCCCTGCTGGCGCCGCGCGCGATGAGGTAGTCCCAGGCCATGTCGCGAAAGCGCCGAATGTCTTCGCGGGATTCGAGGTAGGCGCGTATCTCGTCCTCGGAATAGCCAAGCCCGAGGGCATAATCGCGCAGCTTCTTCGCCCGCCCGATCACCCGCAAGGTGCGGGCCGAGATCGAATCGCAGTTCTTGCGGATCAGATTGCCGATGGCGGCGGCGAGAAGCTCTTGCGTGATATGCTCTTCCTCCTCGATCGGCGGCAGGTTCTGGGCCGCCACCGCGCCCGAAAACGCCCCGAGCATGGCGACGAACACCGCCGAAAGAAGGACGGGCCTGAAAAGGATGAGGATTTTTTCATACTGCATGCGTAACACTCCCCCGGCCGCCATGCGCGGCCGGCTGAATTGCGAGGCCCCTGACGTCGGCCCCTTTACGCCCAGCATTGCGGGCCGGGCTGCATCGGCCCGGCCTTCCTGTCGTTGTCGGTTGCCTCCACGGCAAAGCAGCGGCACGGCAACGGCCGCGTCGGGGTGGTGCGAAAACGCCCCTCCGGCGCCCCGCCGGCCCGGCCCCGCGGGGCCCGTGCGATATGCCGCCTGTCCGCTCACCGGTCGATCTTCACCAGCTTTCCGAATTCTCGGTTTTCCTTCGCCTCGGCGCGGATCGCCCCGCAAAAGGCGGCGGTATCCTCCTTCGTGGCCCCGTGACGGGCCAGCAGCGCATCGGCGCTGGCGTTGATCCGTTCGTTGGCGAATTCGCTTTCGAAATGCTTGACCGCCTCGGGCAGCGAATAGCCCTCGCCCTGCAGCCGCCCGTACATGGCCAGCACATATGCCTGCACGCCCT
>WFPZ01000192.1 GCA_015487335.1 Paracoccaceae bacterium | reverse complement strand
CGGGATTTCGCCCACCGCACTTCGCGCATTGAACCCGCTGGCGTTTTCCGACATCTTGCACCGGCACGAATTTCAATGCCACACGGGGTGTTCTACATGAGCGAGCAGGGTGAAGGCCAACCCTCGACCAGATACAAGCGCGTTCTCCTCAAGATATCGGGCGAGGCCCTGATGGGGGATCAGGGCTACGGGCTGCACCCGCCGACGGTGAATCGTATCGCCGACGAGGTGAAGTCGGTGCACGATCTGGGGGTCGAGATCTGCATGGTGATCGGCGGCGGCAACATCTTCCGGGGGCTGCAGGGCAGCGCCCAGGGGATGGAGCGCACCACCGCCGACTACATGGGCATGCTGGCTACGGTGATGAACGCGCTTGCCATGCAGAGCGCGCTGGAGGCCAAGGGGGTGTTCACCCGCGTCATCAGCGCCATCCCGATGGATCAGGTCTGCGAGCCCTACATCCGCCGCCGCGCCGTGCGCCATCTGGAAAAGGGGCGGGTGTGCATCTTCGCCGCCGGCACCGGCAACCCCTATTTCACCACCGACACCGCGGCCACGCTGCGCGCCAACGAAATGGCCTGCGAGGCGATCTTCAAGGGCACGCGGGTGGACGGGGTCTATGACAAGGACCCCGAAAAGCACGCCGATGCCATCCGCTACCAGCGCATCAGCTACGATGACGTGCTGGCCCAGCATCTGGGCGTGATGGATGCCTCGGCCATTGCCCTGGCGCGCGACAACAACCTGCCGATCATCGTCTTCTCGCTGGACGAGCCGGGCGGCTTCCGGGGGATCCTCTCGGGCAAAGGCACCTATACAACCGTGGGCGGTTAGGGCTATATAGCGCGGAATACCGCGCGGAACGGGAACTCGAGAAGGAAAACAGGGGCGGAACGCGCCGAAAGACGGGCAATCAGCAAATGTCGGACGAAGAACTGGAAATCGATCTTGACGACCTCGAGCGTCGGATGGAGGGCGCGATGACCGCGCTCAAGCACGAATTCGCCAGCCTGCGCACGGGCCGGGCCTCGGCCACCATGGTCGAGCCGATCCAGGTGAATGCCTATGGCGCCATGACCCCGCTCAACCAGATCGGCACCGTCAACGTGCCCGAGCCGCGGATGCTGACCATCAACATCTGGGACAAGTCCCTGGTGGGCGCGGCCGAGAAGGCGATCCGCGAAAGCGGGCTGGGGATCAACCCGGTGGTGGACGGCACCATCATCCGCCTGCCGATCCCCGAGCTCAACGAGGAGCGCCGGCGCGAGCTGTCGCGGGTCGCCGCCCAGTATGCCGAGCAGGCCCGCGTGGCGATCCGCAACGTGCGCCGCGACGGGATGGAACAGCTGAAGAAGGCCAAGGCCGCCGGGATGTCGGAGGACGATCACAAGATCTGGCATGACGAGGTCCAGGAGCTGACGGACAGGTATATCGCCAGCGTGGACAAGGCGCTGGAGCAGAAGCAGGCGGAGATCATGCAGGTCTGACGCCCGAGGGGGGCTAGCGATGTCAGCGGGTATCGGGGCTCTGCAAGAGGAAGAGAGCTTGAAGGACGACACGCCCACCGGGCCGCGGCACGTGGCCATCATCATGGATGGCAACGGGCGCTGGGCCCAGGCCCGCGGCAAGCCGCGGCTGTTCGGCCATCAGGCCGGCGCGCGGCGGGTGCGCCAGGTTGTCGAGGCCTGCCCCGGGCTTGGCGTCAAGTACCTGACGATATTCGCCTTTTCCACCGAGAACTGGAAGCGCACCCAGGCCGAGGTGGCCGGCCTGATGACGCTTTTCAAGCGCTACATCACCAAGGAGGCCCGGGCCCTGCGCGACAACGGCATCCGGGTGCGCTTCATCGGCGACCGGGTGCGGCTCGAGGAAAAGCTGGTCTCGCTGATGGACGAGCTGGAGCTGATGACCGCCGACAACGATCTGGTGCATCTGACGGTGGCGCTCAATTACGGCGGGCGCGACGAGGTGGCGCGCGCCACCAGGCGGCTGGCCCGCGACGTGGCCGCCGGCAGGCTGTCGCCGCGCGACATCGACGAGGAAACCCTGCCGCGCTATCTCGATACCTGCGTGCTGCCCGACCCGGATCTGGTGATCCGCACCTCCGGCGAGGCGCGCATCTCCAACTTCCTGCTCTGGCAGTCGGCCTATGCGGAATACGAGTTCATCGATACCCTGTGGCCCGATTTCACCCCCGAGATCTTCGCCCGGATCATCCGCGATTTTGCCCGGCGCGAGCGCCGCTTCGGTGCCGTTCCCGGATGAGCGCCGCGTCAGGCAGATGGGATGACCTGGTCGCACGGGTCCTGACCGGCATCGTGCTGGCCGGGGCCGGGGCCTTCACGGCCTGGGCCGGGGGGTGGTGGTTTCTCGCCCTCTGCCTGGCCGCGGCAGGGGCGATGATCTGGGAACTGGCCCGCATGACCGGCTTTCGCACCGGGCCGGTGCCGGTGCTTCTGGGGGCGGCCGGGGCGCTGGTGCTGCTGATGGTCACCCTGCTGCCGCAGTCGGTCACCATCGCGGCGCTGGTTCTGGTGGCGGTCACCGTTGGGTTCGCGGCCCGCGTCTCGCGGCTGGGGGCGGGGCTTTATGCCGGCGCGATACTGCTGGCCACCGCCTTTCTGTTCAATCTGCGCGAAGAGGCCGGGCTGGCCTGGGTGGTGTGGCTGATCGGGGTGGTGGTGGCCAGCGACATCGCCGGCTACGCGGCGGGCCGTGCGATCGGCGGGCCGAAATTCTGGCCCCGCATCAGCCCCAGGAAGACATGGTCGGGCACCATCGCCGGATGGATCGCGGCGGCGGCATTCGGGGCCTTCATGGCGCCGGTTCTGGGGGCGGGCGCGGCACTGATCTGGCTGTCGGTGGCGATCGCCTTCGCCGGCCAGCTGGGCGACATCGCGGAAAGCGCGCTCAAGCGCCGGGCCGGGGTGAAGGACAGCTCCGGCCTGCTGCCCGGCCACGGCGGGGTGCTGGACCGTCTCGATGCGCTGGTGGGGGCGGCGCTGGCGCTGATGCTGCTGCAGGCGGCGGGCGGGCTGGCGGGCTGATGCGGCGGATTTCCGTTTTCGGCGCCACCGGCTCCATCGGGCAGAGCACGCTCGACCTGATCGGCCGCGACCGCGAGGCGTATCACGTGGTGGCGCTGAGCGGCGGGCGCAACATCGCCCGGCTGGCCCGCGATGCCCGCAGCTTCGGGGCCGAGATCGCGGTAACCGCCCACGAAGAGCTTCTGACGGATCTGCGCGAGGCGCTGGCGGGCAGCGGCGTGGAGGCCGCGGCCGGGCCGGCGGCGCTGCGCGAGGCGGCGGCGCGCCCTGCGGACTGGGTGATGTCGGCCATCGTCGGCGCAGCGGGGCTGGCGCCGGGGCTGAAGGCGCTGGAGCAGGGCGCCACCCTGGCGCTGGCCAACAAGGAAAGCCTGGTCAGTGCGGGGCCGCTGCTGATGGCCACCGCGCGCGCCCACGGGGCCACGGTGCTGCCGGTGGACAGCGAGCATTCGGCCATCTTCCAGGCGCTCATCGGCGAGGACATCTCGGCGGTGGAGCGGGTGATCATCACCGCCTCGGGCGGCCCGTTCCGCGACTGGCCGGTCTCGCGCCTGGCCCGGGCGACGCTGCAGGAGGCGCTCAACCATCCCAACTGGGTGATGGGCCAGCGGATCACCATCGACAGCGCCTCGATGTTCAACAAGGCGCTGGAAGTCATCGAAGCGAAAGAGTTTTTCGGGTTCGCTCCGGAGCAGATCGAGGTTCTGGTCCATCCCGAGAGCATCGTTCATGCGCTGGTGGGCTTTCGCGACGGGGCGCTGATGGCGCATCTGGGCGCGCCCGACATGCGCCATGCCATCGGCTTTGCCCTGAACTGGCCGAAGCGGCGCGAACTGCCGGTGGCGCGCCCCGATCTGGCGCAGCTCGGGCAGCTGCGCTTCCAGCGCCCCGACGAGGCCCGCTTTCCCGCCCTGCGGCTGGCCCGCGAGGTGATGGCCGCCGGAGGGCTGGCGGGGGCGGTGTTCAACGCCGCCAAGGAGGCCGCGCTCGATGCCTTCATCGCCGGGCGGATCGGCTTCATGGACATGGCCGGGGTGGTGGAGCGGGTTCTGGCGGAAATGTCATCTGCCGGGGGGCTCGACGACGGAGCGATGACCCTTGATAAGGTCACTGCGGCCGACCATCTGGCACGTATCAAGGCAGGCGAGGCCATCGCCCGCGCACAGCAGCAAGAGGCATGAGCACGTGGATCTTTTCAGCCTGATTCCCTCTTTCGGAGGCGCGCTCTACACCATCGCGGCCTTCGTCGTCGCCCTGATGATCATCGTGGCGATTCACGAGTTCGGCCATTACATCGTCGGGCGCTGGTCGGGCATCCCGGCCGAGGTGTTCTCGATCGGCTTCGGCCCGGTCCTGTGGTCGCGGGTGGACCGCCACGGCACCCGCTGGCAGATCGCGGCCCTGCCGCTTGGCGGCTACGTCCGCTTCCTGGGCGATTCCAACGCCGCCTCCGCCCCCGACCCGGAGGCCATCGAGGCCCTCGACCCCGAGTTGCGCGGCCGCACCATGCACACCGCGCCGCTGTGGGCGCGGGCGGCCACCGTGGCGGCGGGGCCGGTGGCCAATTTCATCCTCTCGATCGCCCTCTTCGCGGCCCTGATCGGCATCCGCGGCGTGGCTTCCGACCCGCTGACCATCGCCGAGCTGCGCCCGGTGCCCTACGAGAACGAGCTGCAGGTGGGCGACGAGATCCTGGCCATCGCCGGGCGCAAGACGCCGAAGCTGGAGCAGTTCCAGGGCTTCATCGAATCCCTGCCGGTGGCGCCGGTGCTCGACTACGAGGTGCGCCGCGACGGCCAGCGCCTCACGGTGCCGGGCCCCTATCCCTACCCGCCGCTGGTGGTGGGGCTGACGCCGGGTTCGGCGGCGATGGACGCGGGCATGAAGCCCGGCGACGTGATCCTCAGCGCCGAAGGACAGCCGGTGGCGGCGTTTTCCGAACTGCGCGAAATCGTCGGCGCCACGCAGGGGCGGCCGATCGTGCTGAAGGTGTGGCGGCAGGGCGAGGTTTTCGATGTCACCCTGGTGCCGCGCCGGATGGATCTGCCGCTTCCCGACGGCGGCTTCGAAACCCGCTGGCTGATCGGGATCACCGGCGGCATGGTGTTCGAGCCCAGGACCGCCTCGCCGGGTGTGCTCGAGGCCCTCGGCTATGGCGCGGGCCAGACCTGGTACATCGTGCGCTCTTCGCTCTCGGGCCTTTATCACATGATCGCGGGCACGATTTCCAAGTGCAACCTGCGCGGGCCCATCGGGATTGCCGAAACCTCCGCCGCGGCGGCCAGCCAGGGGCTGATGAGCTTCCTGTGGTTCGTGGCGGTGCTCTCCACCGCGGTGGGGTTCCTCAACCTCTTCCCGGTGCCGATTCTCGACGGCGGGCATCTGGTCTTTCACGCCTGGGAGGCGGTGACGGGCAAGCCACCCTCGGATTTCGCCCTGCGCATCCTGATGGCACTGGGGCTGGCGCTGATCGGCACGCTGATGGTCTTTGCGGTGCTCAACGATATCACATGCCCATGATTGCCATTGTGGCGCCACAGTGGTGCCACATTCCCCGCCTAAGTACGGTCCCACAGGCAACTATCGCGGGGAATTTCCCATGCAGACCTTGCAAACGGGCTATCGCGGGCTGTCGCTCCTGGTGACGCTCAACTGGGACAGGCTCCTTTACGCAGGCGCGATCGCCGCCGCGCTCGCCCTGGGCTCCGTGGTCGGCTCCCTCTGAGCGGATCCTTTCAGTTTACATGAAATCAGCGCCCGGGCCGGCAGGTTCCGGGCGCGTCTTGCGCGCTTTGACAAGGGGGGCCCGAACGGTTACTCACTCCTCACAGGGAACAGCTGTTTGGAACGGGGCCGATGCTTGAATTGAGTGACCGCCGGAATCGGCGTTTTTGCGCAAATTGGAACCTGATCCGGCAGCTTGCCGCGGCGCTGTTTCTTCTGGGGGTTCTGGCCCCGGGTCTGGCGCCGGCGCCCGCGCTGGCCCAGGAGCAGGCGCAAAGTTACCGTTTCACCTCCATCGTGGTCACCGGCAATCAGCGGGTCGCCGATTCGACGG
>WFPZ01000191.1 GCA_015487335.1 Paracoccaceae bacterium | reverse complement strand
GACATCTCGCCCAGGGCGGCCAGCTTGGAGGATTGCGCCAGGCTCTGCTCGGCCACCTCGAGGTTCTTTTCCGCCCGCTCGCGTTCGGCGATTTCCCGCTGCAGGGCCTCGTTGAGCTGGCGAAGTTCCGCCGACTCGCGCTGGAAGACCGCGGTGCGGGCCCGGGCCCTGCGGCTGGCGAAATAGAAGGCCACCGCCAGAACCAGGGCAAAGGCCATGATCTCCAGCGCCAGCACCGCATTCACCTTCTCGCGGATCGAGGCATAGGGCGTGAAGGAGACCATCCGCCAGCCGCGGAAGGGAATGCGCGTTTCCAGCCGCATCACCGGCTGGCCGAAGAGATAGGCATCCGGCGGCAGCAGCGTCCAGTCGGCGGTGGCCCGGATGGCGCGCTCGATGGCCGAAACCGGCGATTGCGCCTCGAGCGCCTCCTCCTCGGGCAGGCCCCGCCAGCGCGGCTCGGTGGACAGGATGATCGTTCCCTCGCTGTCGCTGACGATCACCGCATCCGAGATGCCGGCCCATGCCCGCTCGAACTTGCGCAGGTCGGCCTCCACCACGATCACCCCGGCCAGCTCGTTGCTGGACTGGATCCGGCGGCTGTAGGTGAAGACGAACACCCCGTTTTCATTGCGGAAATTGCTGAACACCGTGTCGTTGGAGCGCAGCGCCTCGACGAAATAGGGAGCGTTGCGCAGATTGGCCCCGATCTTGTTGCGGTCGGTGGCGGCGACCACCCGGCCGTCGGCATCGAGCAGCATCAGCGAGGCGGCGCCGATTTCCTCGACATAGGAGATCAGCCGCTGCGAGGATTGCGAGAAATCGCCCGAGTTGAGCGCGTTGATCAGGCTGGGGTCGCGCGACAGAAGCAGCGGCACCACCGAGTTGCGCTGCAGCTCCGACAGCAGGTTTCCCGAATAGAGCGCCTGGCGCAGCTCGGCCCGGTTGCGGGTGGATTCGGTGAAGCGCTGGGTCAGCCACTGGTTGGTGAACCACACCACCAGAACCCCGACGATGCTGATCACAAGCACCCCCGCCCGGCCGCGCCAGGACATGGCCGGCCAGTCACTCTGCATGATGCGTCCGAGCCTTCCCGCCATGCTCACAGGTTACGCCGGCGCGCAGGCAGGCTCAAGGCGCACCGTCAGGCCGGCTCCAGAACCTCGGCGAGGGCGGCGAACATCGCCTGCCCGTCGGTGCCGCCCTGCAGCGGGTCGATGGCCCGTTCGGGATGCGGCATAAGCCCCAGCACCCGGCGGTTTTCGCTGAAGATGCCGGCGATGTCATTGGCCGAGCCGTTGGGGTTGTCGAGATAGCGGAAGGCCACGCGGCCCTCGCCCTCGAGCCGCTCGAGCTCCGCCGCCTGGGCGGTGTAGTTGCCGTCATGATGGGCGACGGGGAAGCGCACCACCTGCCCCTCGTCATACCCGCGGGTGAAGGGGCTGCTGGCGGTTTCCACCCGCAGCTCCACCGTGCGGCAGACGAATTTCAGCCCCGCGTTGCGCATCAGCGCGCCGGGCAGCAGGCCGGTTTCGGTGAGCACCTGAAAGCCGTTGCAGATGCCCAGCACATGGCCGCCGCGCCCGGCGAAGCGGACCATCTCGCGGCATACCGGCGATTGCGCGGCAATGGCGCCGCAGCGCAGGTAGTCACCGTAGGAAAACCCCCCCGGCACGCCGATGATGTCGAGCCCCGCGGGCAGCTCGGTTTCCTTGTGCCAGATCATCGAGACCTTCGCCCCGGCCGCCTCGAAGGCCACGGCGAGGTCGCGGTCGCAGTTGGAGCCGGGAAAGACGATGACGCCCGCGTGCATCAGACGATCTCCACCCGGTAGCTCTCGATCACCGTGTTGGCAAGCAGCTTCTCGCACATCTCGCGCACCTGCGCCTCGGCCCTGGCCGGGTCGCTCTCGGCCAGTTCCAGCTCGATCAGCTTGCCCTGGCGCACGTTCTCGACCCCGTCAAAGCCGAGCGCGGCCAGCGCGTGGCGCACCGCCTCGCCCTGCGGATCGAGAACCCCCTGCCTGAGCATCACCTCGACACGTGCCTTCATTCTCCCTCTTCCCCGGTTGTCCGTTGCCGGCGCGCCGCCGCTCCAGGCACGGCGCGTTCAGTTGATCAGCGTCGGTTTCGGCGCATGGGTGATGTTGGAAGGCAGCACGCCGAGACGGCGGGCCACCTCGGTGTAGGCGTCCGCGAGGCTGCCCAGATCGCGGCGGAACACGTCCTTGTCGAGCCTCTGACCGGTCTCGATGTCCCACAGCCGGCAGCTGTCGGGGCTGATCTCGTCGGCCACGATCAGGCGCATGTAGTCGCCCTCCCAGATGCGGCCGATCTCGATCTTGAAGTCGATCAGCCGGATCCCGACCCCGTACATCACCCCCGAGAGGAAATCGTTCACCCGCAGGGCCAGGGCGACGATGTCGTCCATGTCCTGCTGCGTGGCCCAGCCGAAGGCGATGATGTATTCCTCGGGCACCAGCGGATCGCCCAGCTTGTCGTCCTTGTAGGAGAACTCGACGATCGGGCGCGGCAGCTGGGTGCCCTCGTCCATGCCCAGACGCTCGGCCATGGAGCCGGCGGCGTAGTTGCGCACGATCACCTCCAGGGGGATGATCTCCACCTGGCGGATCAGCTGTTCGCGCATGTTGAGACGGCGGATGAAGTGGGTGGGCACGCCGATGGCGTTGAGCCCCTTCATGAAGAACTCGGACAGGCGGTTGTTGAGAACCCCCTTGCCTTCCACCGTCGCCTTCTTCTCGGCGTTGTAGGCGGTTGCGTCGTCCTTGAAATACTGCACCAGGGTGCCGGGCTCGGGGCCCTCGTAGAGGATCTTCGCCTTGCCTTCGTAGATTTTCTTGCGCCGTGCCATGGGGCCTCCGCTGGCGGGCGAGGCAACTGGCGCCCGGCCCTTCCGGCGCGACGTATAGGCCATGATGCAAGGGGCCGCAAGAACGCCCCTGCCCCTTGAAGCAGGGCCGCGCACGGGGCATATCTGTGGCAACGGAACATCACCCCGAAAGGAACGACATGACCACCTTCGACGAACGCGAAAACGCCTTCGAATCCAAGTTCGCCCATGACGAGGAAATGCAGTTCAAGGCCACGGCGCGGCGCAACAAGCTGCTTGGCCTGTGGGCGGCGGAGCTTCTGGGCAAGAGCGGCGACGAGGCCGAGGCCTATGCGCTGGAGGTGGTGAAAGCGGATTTCGAGGAGGCCGGCGACGAGGACGTGTTCCGCAAGCTGGCGGGCGATCTGGGCGACAGGGCCGACGAGGCGCTGATCCGCGCCAAGATGACAGAGCTGCGCGCGGTGGCCGAAGAACAGATCATGCAGGAGGGCTGAGCCGCCCTGCCATCCGGATGAAACGATGAAACGCGCGGCCCGCGGGCGGCGCGTTTTTCGTCTGCCCGGGCGTGCGCCCTATCCCGCCAGCGCCTTGCCCAGCCGCGGCAGGCCGGCCTTCTTCATCAGCCTTCGCATCTCCCAGGGCTCGCCGGCAAGCCGCTCGGCCTCGGCGCGCACCTCTTCGCCGGCGGCACGCACCGCCTCGGGGTCTTGCGCGAACAGGGCGCGCAGGAAGGCGTCGGGATGGGCGGCGCGCAGCCCGTGTCCGGCCAGAAGGCGGGCGGGAAAGTCGCGCAGGTTGAGGGTGACGATCACCTCCGCGCCCCCGGCGATGGCGGCTGCCAGAACGTGGCGGTCGGCCGGATCGGGCAGGTAAAGCGCCGCTTCGCGGGCGGGGTCGTCGGCCACCTCCCGCCCCGGCCACGCGGCGCGCAGGAGCGCGATCTCGCCGCGCGCCACCGCCTCCCCGCCCCCGCCCGGCCGTGCCGCCGCGCGGGCCCATTCCTCGAGGATGCGCGCCGACCACAGCGGCCGGAACAGCCCGCGCCGGGCCGCCCCCAGCAGCACCTCGCGCATCACCGTGGGGTAAAGCACGCAGGCATCCAGCAGCGCCCTCATCCGGGCAGCCTGTAGAACAGCGCCTTGAGATAGCCGCTTTCGGCCAGCTGCGGCAGTTGCGGATGATCGGGGCCGGCAAAGCCGGTGTG
>WFPZ01000190.1 GCA_015487335.1 Paracoccaceae bacterium | reverse complement strand
TGTCCACCGGTCTGGCCGAGAATGTGGCCGATGCGCGGGCGCAAAGCGTGTGGTCGCTCGGGCAGACGGTGACGGGGCTGCTGATCGCCTTCACCGCGCCGGTGATGGGCGCCTTTGCCGACAACACCGGGCGGCGGATTCCGTGGATCATCGCCTTTTCGGTGCTTTACGTGGCTGGCACCTGGGGCCTGTGGTGGATGATGCCCGATGGCTCGACCCTGTGGATATCGCTCGTTTCCTTCGGGATCGGGATGATCGGGGCGGAATATGCCCTGATCTTCATCAACGCGATGCTTCCCGATCTGGGCGATGGCGGCGAGGTGGGGCAGATTTCCGGCTCGGGCATGGCCCTGGGATATGCCGGCGGCGTGACGGCGCTGTTCATCATGCTGCTGCTGTTTGCCGAGGGCGAGAACGGCAGGACGCTGATCGGGCTGGAGCCGCTCTTCGGGCTGGATCCGGCGGCGCGCGAGGGCACCCGCTTCGTGGGCCCCTTCACGGCGCTGTGGTATCTTCTGTTCATGATCCCCTTCTTCATGTGGGTGAAGGACAGGCCGCCTGCGCATCGCGCCGGCACGAAAAGCGCCCTGGGGGAGCTGTGGAAATCGCTCCGCTCCATCCTTCGCAGGCCCAGCCTGTTTGCCTATCTCGGCTCTTCGATGTTCTACCGCGATGCGCTGAACGCGCTTTACGGCTTCGGCGGGGTCTATGCGACGCTGGTCCTCAACTGGTCGATCACCATGATCGGGGTGTTCGGGATCATCGGGGCAATCTCGGCCGCGGTGTTCACCTGGATCGGCGGGCGGGCCGACAGGCGCTTCGGCCCCAAGCCGGTGATCCGCTTCAACGTTCTGGTGCTGGTCGGTGTCACCACGGTGATCGTCGGCATGTCGCGCGAGAGCTTCTTCGGCATTCCGCTGGCCGAAGGCTCGGCCCTGCCCGACGTGGTGTTCTACATTCTCGGCGCCACCATCGGGGCGGCGGGCGGGGCACTGCAATCGGCCTCGCGCTCGATGATGGTGCGCCATGCCCACCCGCATCGGCCCACCGAGGCCTTCGGCCTCTATGCCCTGTCCGGCAAGGCCACGGCCTTTCTGGCGCCGGCGCTGATCGGCATGGTCAGCTATCTCAGCAACAGCCCGCGGATCGGCGTCTCGCCGGTGATCGTGCTGTTCGTCATTGCCCTCGTCCTGCTGCGCTGGGTCAGGCCGGAGGGAGAAAGGGATATGTGGGCCGGGCTTTCCCGGCAGGGCTGAGCAGGCCCGCGCCGTGCGTGGCGGCGCATTTCCGCAGCGGCCGGCAGGTTGCCAGAGGTTGCGCCGGGGCGAAAAAACCGCTTCAAGGCCTGGGAACCCCGAGGGCGGCACCCCGCCCCGACCCCAACCGGTTGAGCCGAGGAGCGATGCTGAAACGCGGACTCTTTGCGCTGATCGCGCTGACGGCCCTCGCGGCGGTGGTATCCGCGCTTGCGCAGGAGACCAGCCGCGCGCGTTATGCCGGCAGTTTCCGCTGGAAGGCCGAGCCGGCGTGGTTCGGCGGTCTGTCCGGAATCGAGATCGGGCCGGATGGGCTTGCACTGCGGGCCATCAGCGACAGGGGCTACATGATCAGCGGGCGGATCGTGCGCGACGCGGGCGGGCGGATCGTGGCGGTGGAGGAGCTGCGCGGCGATCCGCTGCTCAGCCCCGACGGGCACGTCATGAAGGACATCCGCAACGATGCCGAGGGGTTGGCAGTGGACGGGCAGGGGCGGGCTTTCGTCTCGTTCGAGGGCCAGCACCGGGTGTGGCGCTACGACGAGCAGGGTGGCAATGCGGTCGAGCTGCCCCGGCACCCCGATTTCAGGCAGATGCAGAACAACTCTTCCCTGGAGCCCCTGGCGGTGGACGAGGCCGGTGTCGTGTACACCCTGCCCGAACGTTCGGGGATGCTCACCCTGCCCTTTCCCGTCTACCGCTTCCGCGACGGGCGATGGGACCAGCCCTTTTCCATCCCGCGGCGCGGCAGCTTTCTGCCGGTGGGGGCGGATTTCGGGCCGGATGGCAAGTTCTACCTGCTGGAGCGCTACCTCACCGGCATCTTCGGGTTCCAGAGCCGGGTGCGGCGCTTCACCATAGAGGGCGACAGCATCACCGATGAGGAGGTCTTGCTGGAATCGCGCGTGGGCCAGCACGACAATCTCGAAGGCATCGCGGTGTGGCGCGACACCAACGGAGAAATCGTTCTGACCATGGTTTCCGATGACAATTTCCGTGCGTTCCAGCGCACCGAGCTTGTCGAGTACCGGCTGTCGGAATAGCTTGTTATGCCGGCTGAATGGCGTTAGGAGGCGCCGTCTCCGCGAGAGGGCCAAGTCTCTGCCACCTTGTCAAAACGGAACCTGAACATGAAACGCATCCTTCCCGGCATCCTGGCCATGGCCGGCATCGTGCTGGCCTCGAACATCCTGGTGCAGTTCCTGTTCGGTCAATGGCTGACCTGGGGCGCCTTCACCTACCCCTTCGCCTTTCTCGTCACCGATGTGATGAACCGCGTCTACGGGCCGGTGCAGGCGCGGCGGGTGGTTTTCGCCGGCTTCCTGGTCGGTGTGGCCTCTTCGCTGGTGGGCACGCAGATCATGGGGGAATTCGGGCCGCTCGTGACCTGGCGGATCGCCTTCGGCTCGGGCCTGGCGTTCCTGACGGCGCAGCTTCTGGATGTGGCAATCTTCGACCGGCTGCGCGAGGGAAGCTGGTGGCGGGCGCCGCTGGCCAGCACGCTGGTGGGCTCTTCCGTGGATACCATGCTGTTCTTTTCGATCGCCTTTTCGGCTTCGCTGAGCTTCCTCGAGCCGGGCAATGACGTGTCCTGGGCGGGCGAGATCCTGCCGCTTCTGGGGGTTGGCCCGCAGGCGCCGCTGTGGGTCTCGCTGGCGGTGGCGGACTGGATGGTGAAACTGTCCTTGGCGCTGGTGGCACTGATTCCCTTTCGCATCATCGTCGGCCGGATGCTGGCGCGCGTTAAGTGAAAACTTTTGACAAATGCAAAATCTGTGCCACGCTCCCTGTTATCGGAAAACAGCGGAAAGGAGGTGGTCCAGTGTCGAGAGTGATGTTGGAGAGAGGTGCCGGAACAGTCGGGAGGGCCGTGGCCTGAAGGCAGCCCGGAAGGCCAAACGCTTCTGATTGGGCGATTGCTCTAACTGGCCCATCTCCGAAGAGCTCGAAGGGCCGCCGTATATCGGCGGCCCTTTTCGCGCCGGTTTCATGCCATCGACCCGATATCGGACCGAACCGCACCCCAAGGCCATGCTGCGTATCAACGAAAACATCGCCCTTCAGGACTGGGAACTGACCGAAAGCTTCACCCGCGCCTCGGGGCCGGGCGGGCAGAACGTCAACAAGGTGTCCACCGCGGTGGAGCTGCGGTTCGAGGCGGCGCGCTCACCCAGCCTGAGCCCGGCCGTCAAGGCGAGGTTGAGGCGGCTGGCCGGGCGGCGCTGGACGAAGGACGGTGCGGTGGTGATCCGCTGCGACGAGGCCCGCAGCCAGGCCCGCAACCGCGAGATCGCCCGCGAGCGCCTGGCCGAACTGGTGCGCCGCGCCCTGGAGCGCCCCCGCCGGCGCATCCCCACGAGGCCCACCCTGGGCGCGAAACGCCGCCGGCTGAAGGCCAAGAAGCTGCGGGGCGAGGTGAAGGCCCTGCGCGGCAAGGTCACTGGCGAGGAGTAGGCCCGGCTCCGGGCCACGGCCCTCAGGCCGCGCGGCGCTTGCCCTTCCAGCGGCGCGGGCGGCGGGCGGAATTGCCGGGACGATTGCCCCGGGGCTTGGCGGCGGGCGCGGTTTCCCACGGGCTGCCGGAGGTGACCGCGATGCCGGTTTTCAGCAGCTTCTCGATGGCGCGCAGGCTGTCCATCTCGTCGGGCGCGCAAAAGGCGATGGCCGCGCCCTCGGCCTCGGCCCGGGCGGTGCGCCCGATGCGGTGAACATAGTTTTCGGCCACGTTCGGCAGATCGAAGTTGTAGACGTGGCGCACGCCGGGGATGTCTATCCCGCGGGCCGCCACGTCGGTGGCCACCAGCACCCTCGTGGCGCCCTCGCGGAAGGCGCGGATGGCGCGGTCGCGCTGGCCCTGGCTCTTGTTGCCATGGATCGAGGCGGCGGCAAAGCCGGCGGCCTCGAGGTTGCGCTTGAGCTTCTCGGCGCCGTGCTTGGTGCGGGCGAAGACCAGCGCCAGCTCGTCGCGGTGGGCATCGAGAAGCTCGATCAGCAGCTCCTTCTTCCGGTTCTGCGCGATGAAGTGCACCGACTGGCTGATCTTCGCGGCGGTCTGGCCCGATCGGGCCACCTCGACGCGCACCGGATCGGTGAGGTAGGTGTCGGCCAGCTCGTCCATGTGCTTGGGCATGGTGGCGGAAAACAGCATCGTCTGGCGCTCGGCCGGCAGCAGCCGGGCGATGCGGCGCAGGGCGTGGATGAAGCCCAGATCGAGCATCTGGTCGGCCTCGTCGAGAACCAGGAAACGCGTCTCGCTCAGGCTCACGGCCTTTCTGTCAAGCAGATCGAGCAGGCGGCCGGGGGTGGCGACCAGCAGATCGAGCCCGCGCTCGAGGCGGCGGATCTGGGTGTTGATCGAGACCCCGCCCACCACCAGGCCCACCCGGATGTGGCTGCCCCGGGTGAAGGCCTGCAGGTTGTCGGCGATCTGCCGGGCCAGCTCGCGGGTGGGGGCAAGGATGAGGCCGCGCACGGTTTTCGGCGCCACCTTCGTGCCCTGCGCGGCGAGGATGTGGATGAGCGGCAGCCCGAAAGCCACCGTCTTGCCGGTGCCGGTCTGGGCCAGGCCCATCACGTCGCGCCCCTGCATGGCATGGGGCATGGCCTGGGCCTGGATCGGGGTGGGTCGGGTGATGCCCTGTTCGGCCAGTCGGGCCACGAGGTGAGAGGCCAGGCCCAGCATGTCGAAATCCATCTTGGATATTCCTTTCGGCGGGAAATCCCGCATGAGTGAGGCGAGGCCGCCCCGTCCGGGCAGGCCGCGCATTGAGGGTTTTCGCAAGATGCCGGCGCGGGGCCGGATTGCCCCGGGGCCGCATTCGCGACAGCCCCTGCGTGAATCGGGAAACTGGTTTGTCCGGTTGCCTGCGGTCACCTTCGTGCAATGGCGAAGGTCCGGTCTGCTCACGCGGCAGAAGGCTGGCCGGATGAGGCTCTGTCTGCTCTTTTCACGGCCCTGTCAAGAAGATTGTCGGTGGCAGGGTCAGACCACGACCTCGAGTTCCTTCTGCCGGCCCACCCCGAAGATGCGGCGGTAGCGCTCGATCTCCTCTTTCGGGCCCGTGGCCTTGGACGGATTGTCGGACAGCTTGACGGTGGGGCGGCCGTTGGCGGCCACCGCCTTGCACACCAGCGAGAAGGGGGCCAGCGTATCGTTGGGAACGAGGCCGCGGAAATCGTTGGTCAGCAGCGTGCCCCAGCCGAAGGAAACCCGGCAACGGCCGGCAAAGCGCTGGTGCAGTTCGATGATGCTGTCCACGTCGAGACCGTCGGAGAAGATCATCAGTTTCCTGCGGGGGTCCTCGCCTCGCGACTTCCACCAGGCTATGGCGGCTTCTCCGCCTTCCACCGGATCGCCCGAGTCGATCCGGATGCCCGTCCAGCGGGCCAGCCAGTCGGGGGCGTTCTCGAGAAATTGTCTGGAGCCGAAGGTGTCGGGCAGAATAATGAGCAGGTTGCCCTCGTGCTCTTCCTGCCAGTCTTCGAGCACCTTGTAGGGGGCGCGTCGCAGCTCTTCCTCGGTTTCGGCCAGGGCGGCGTAGACCATGGGCAGTTCGTGGGCGTTGGTGCCGATGGCCTCGATGTCGCGGCGCATGGCGATCAGGCAGTTGGAGGTGCCGACGAAGCTTTCGCCAAGCCCTTCGATCATCGCCTGCACGCACCAGTCCTGCCACAGGAAGGAATGGCGCCGGCGCGAGCCGAAATCGGCAATGCGCAGGCCCTTGAGCTCGCGCAGCCGCTCCACCTTTTCCCACAGCTTTGTCATGGCGCGGGCATAGAGCACCTGCAGTTCGAACCGGCCCATGGCCTCGAGCACGGCGCGCGAGCGCAGCTCCATCAGGATGGCCAGCGCCGGGATCTCCCACAGCATCACCTCGGGCCACTTGCCCTCGAAGGTAAGCTCGTACTGGCCGTCGCGCGCCTCGAGGTGATAGGGCGGAAGCTGCAGGTTTTCGAACCACTCCATGAAATCGGGGCGGAACATCTGCCGCTTGCCGTAGAACATGTTGCCGCGCAACCAGGTGCTTTCCCCGCGTGTCAGCCTCAGCGAACGCACGTGATCGAGCTGTTCTCGCAATTCTCCCTCATCCACCAGGTCGGCCAGGCGGATCGATCTGGTGCGGTTGATCAGCGAGAAGGTGACGATGGTGTCGGGCTTGTTGCGAAACACCGATTGGCACATCAGCAGCTTGTAGAAATCGGTGTCGATGAGGGAGCGGACGATCGGGTCGATCTTCCATTTGTGATTGTAGACACGGGTGGCGATATCGACCATCAGCCCAGCCTCACCCCGGCCTGCGCCATTGCCTCACGCGCCGCAGCAAGCGAGCCCTCGAGGTCGATGGCACGGCACAGATCCTCGCGCACGGTGACGGCAAAGCCCAGCCTTGCCGCGTCCACCGCCGAGTAGTTGACGCAGAAATCAGTGGCCAGCCCCACGAGCACAAGCGTATCTATTCCGCGGGTTTTCAGATAACCCTCCAGCCCGGTCGAGGTCCGGTGGTCATTCTCGAAAAAGGCGGAATAGCTGTCCACTTCGCGGCGGAAGCCCTTGCGGATGATCAGATCGGCCCGGTCGGTGTTCAGACCGGGATGGAAGCCCGCCCCCTCGCTGCCCTGAACGCAGTGATCGGGCCAGAGCACTTGGCGGCCATAGGGCATCTCGACCGTCTCGAACGGCGCATGGTCTGCGTGCTGCGAGGCGAACGAGCCGTGAT
>WFPZ01000189.1 GCA_015487335.1 Paracoccaceae bacterium | reverse complement strand
GACCCGCCCCAACGGGGTGTTTCTGGCCCGCGATTTCGTGATCCGCGATGGCGATACCGTCTATGTCACCGAGGCCCCCTTCGTGCAGTGGTCCAAGACCCTCAACGCGGTGCTGGGCACGCTCAACGCCGCTGACACGATCAGTACGCTGGCCAGGGTCTCCGGCCTCTGACGCCGGCATGAGCCGCAAACGCCAGGATGCCGCCGGGGCCGAAAACCCCCGGCGGCTGTTCGTCTACAACGGTGGTTTTCTCGCCAAGGGACGCATCCGGCGCATCCTGCATCTGGCCGGCTGGGAAATCCGCCTCGGCCGGCCGGGGCCGGAAGACTGGGTCGGTGTCTGGGGGGCAAGTCCCACCGCACCGCGCGGCGAGGCGGTGGCAAGGCGCACCGGGGCGCCGGTGCTGCGTGTCGAGGACGCCTTCCTGCGCTCGGTCCTGCCGGGGCGGGCGGGCGCGCCGCCCATCGGGCTGTGCCTGGACAGCCGCGGGGTGCATTTCGACAGCTCCCGGCCTTCGGATCTGGAACATCTGCTTGCCACCCACCCGCTGGACGACACCGCCCTGCTGGACCGCGCCCGCGCCCTGGCAGAGCGCATCCGCCACGCGCATCTGTCGAAATACAACGCCTTCGACCCCGAGGCGGAGGTGCCCGAAAGCCCCTACGTGCTGGTGATCGACCAGACAAGGGGCGACGCCTCGATCTCGCACGGGGGCGCCTCGGCCGCCACCTTCCGCGAGATGCTGGTGCATGCGCAGACCGAAAATCCCGGCGCCCGCATCGTCATCAAGACCCATCCCGAAACCGCCGCCGGCCATCGCGAGGGCCATTTCACCCCGGCCGATGCCTCCGGGCGGATCACCCTGCTCGATGCCCCGGTCAGCCCGTGGAAACTGATGGAAGGGGCCACAGCCGTCTATACCGTGTCGTCGCTAATGGGCTTCGAGGCCATTTTCGCCGGCCACCGCCCCCGGGTCTTCGGCCAGCCCTTCTATGCCGGCTGGGGGCTGACCCGGGACGAAAATCCGGTGGCCCGGCGCGAACGCCGCCTCAGCCGCGCCCAGCTGTTCGCTGCGGCGATGATCCTCTATCCCACCTGGTACGACCCCTGCCGAGACCGGCTGTGCAGCCCCGAAGAGGCCGTCAGCCAGCTGCAGGCCGAGGCCCGCGCCTGGCGCGAGGACCGGGCCGGATACGTCGCCGCCGCCATGAGCCGCTGGAAGCGCCCGCATCTGCGCGCCTTCTTCGGCCGCCACAGGCCGCTGATATTCCGCGACCCGCCCGCGCGCGCCATCCGCAAGGCACGCGCCACGGGCCGGCGACCGATGATCTGGGCCAGCCGCGCCCCGCGCGATCTGCCGGGGCTGCGCGTCGAGGACGGCTTCCTGCGCTCACGCGGGCTGGGGGCCGGCCTTGTTCCGCCGCTCTCGCTGGTCGTCGATGACCTCGGCATCTACTACGACCCGTCCCGGGAAAGCCGGCTGGAGCGGCTGATCGCCGCTTCCCCGAACCTGCCCCCCGCCTGTCTGGCCCGCGCCGAGGCGCTGGTGCGCACCCTGACGCGCGCCCGGTTGAGCAAGTACAACCTCGACGCCCGGCCTCTGCCCGAGCTTCCGGCGGGCCACCGCATCCTGGTGCCCGGCCAGGTCGAGGACGACGCCTCGATCCTCACCGGCTGCCCCGAGGCGGCCAGCAACCTGCAGCTGCTCGAACGCACCCGCGCCGAGAACCCCGGGGCGGTGATCCTCTACAAGCCGCACCCCGACGTAGAGGCCGGCCTGCGCCCCGGCGCCCTGACGCGCGACGAGGCGCTGCGCCATGCCGACATGGTGCTGGAACGGGCCGATCCGGTGGCCCTCATCGAGGCTGTCGACGAAATCTGGACCCTGACCTCCCTGACGGGGTTTGAGGCGCTTTTGCGCGGCAAGCCCGTCACCTGCCTGGGCCAGCCCTTCTATGCCGGCTGGGGCCTCACCCGCGATCTGGTGCCCGCCCCCGAACGCCGCCGCGCCCGGCCCTCGCTGGCGGGGCTTGTCCACGCGGTGCTGATCGACTACCCCCGCTACCTCGATCCGGTTTCCAGCCTGCCCTGCCCGCCGGAAACCGCCGCCTGGCGGCTGAGCCGGGGCGCCATTCCGCGTCCCGGCCCCCTCAACCGCCTGGCCGCCCGTCTGCAACGGCTGTTGCTGCGCGCCGGCTGAGCGCGTTCGCGCCCGCCCTACGCCGCGTGCGAGGCCATGAACCGGGCGGATCTTTCGTTGAAGAAGGCCCGGATCGAGGGTTTCTCCATCAGGATTTCATGCTGCGCGCCGGGCACCCGTTCGAGGTGGCCGTTCTTCCATTTCTCCATGACCATGTGGATCGCGGACTGGTCGACGATGGTCTCGTGGGTACCCAGGAAGGTCAGGGCCGGCTGGGCGGGGGGCGCCATGGCGCGCAGCCGGCGGGTTTCGAGCAGCGCCTCGTAAAGCCAGCGCAGGCTGGGCCCGGCGATTGTCAGCTCGGGATGCTCGCGGGCGTGGCGCTGCATGTAGGCGAACATCTCCGGATCGGAGGTCAGGGCGTTTTCCTCGAAGGGGGTGTTCAGCACATAGGTTGCCCGGTCGGTGCTGGGGACAAAGCCGGCGCCGCGGCCCAGCCTGCTGGCCAGCCACGAGATCGACCAGGCGAAGGCCCGGGTGGGGCGCGACATCCGGATGCCCCACATCGGCGCCGAGAAGATGGCCGCTCTGACAGGCAGCCCCTCGTGCAGGGCCCGCAGGCCGATGCAGCCGCCCATGGAATGGCCCAGCAGGAACCACGGCCCGGGGCAGTCCAGCTTGCGGGCCATTTCCGTTACCGCCACCACGTCGCGCTGATAGTCGGCAAAGGCCCCCACGTGGCCCACCAGCGGATTGGCCGTCAGCCGGTCCGCCAGCCCCTGGCCGCGCCAGTCGACGGCAATCGTGCCATAGCCCAGGCCGGCCAGATCGGCGGCGGTGCGGCCGTATTTTTCCACATATTCGGTGCGGCCGGGAAACAGCAGCACCGTGCCCCGCTTTCCGCCCGGCCACCAGGCGGCGCGGATGCGCACCCCGTCGGCGGCCTTCAGCCACCACGCCCGCCCCCCGGCCGGACCCTCTGCCATCCCGTTGTAAAGCGGGGCCTCTTCCATCTCAGGTCAGGGCCGAGCCAAGCTGCATGGCCAACCCCATGTCGCCGTCCACCGTCAGCTTTCCGGACATGAAGGCGGCGGTAGGGTTGAGCTCGCCTTCCAGCATCGCCTGGAAGGTCTCGGCATCGGCGGTCAGGGTGACATCGGCCTCTTCGTCGCCGGCGCGTGCGCCGTCGGGTCCGATCATCACCGTGCCCTCGCCCTCGATGACGAACTTGGCGCTTCCCTCGAACCCTCCTTCCATCTTCTCGTTGAGGGCCTTGACGGCGGCGTCGATGATCTCGCTCATGAAACTTCCTCTCTTTGTGACCGGCTTGCAGGTGGCATTCGCGCCACGGTGCGCTACATTCGCCAACGATATGCTCATACTGGCTCGCAAATTCAAATCCGTCGTTACGGCACTTTTCGTGACAATTGCCCTGATCCAGCCGCTTTCGGCGCAATCGGGCCGGCTCGACGGGCTGTTCGAGCGGCTGGCCCGGGCCGGGGAGGGCGAGTGGCAGGCCATCGAGGAAGAGATCTGGAACGCCTGGTCGCACTCGGGTTCGGCGGCGATGGACCTGCTGCTGGAGCGCGGCCGCAAGGCGATGCAGGCCGAGGACTGGGAAGCGGCGATCGCCCATTTCACCGCGCTTGTCGACCACGCGCCCGATTTCGCCGAAGGCTGGAACGCCCGTGCCACCGCCTATTTCAACGCCGGGCTTTACGGCCCCGCGCTGGCCGACATCGCCCGCGCGCTGCAGCTGGAGCCGCGCCATTTCGGGGCGCTCACCGGGCTTGGGGTGATTCTCGAGGAGACCGGCAACGGCAAGGCCGCGCTGGAGGCCTATCGCCGGGCGCTGGCTATACATCCGCGCAAGCCCGAAATAAAAGAAGCCGTGGAAAGACTGGAGAAAGAGCTCGGCGGCACCGAACTCTGACATCTGACAGGCACGGAGCGGACAGGATGGCCGAGCAGTCAAGGATCACTGCGGTCCTCGGCCCGACGAACACCGGCAAGACCCATTACGCGATCGAGCGGATGCTGGGCTATCGCACCGGGGTCATCGGCCTGCCGCTGCGCCTGCTGGCGCGCGAGGTCTACGAGCGGATCGTGGCGCTGAGGGGCGCTGGCGTGGTGGCGCTGGTCACCGGCGAAGAGCGCATCGTGCCCGAAGGCGCGCGCTACTGGGTGTGCACCGTCGAGGCCATGCCCGAGGGGCTGGGGGCAGAGTTCCTGGCCGTCGACGAGATCCAGCTGTGTGCCGACCCCGAGCGCGGCCACGTCTTCACCGACCGGCTGCTGCGCGCCCGCGGCCGGCTCGAGACGCTGTTCATGGGCTCAGACACCATGCGCGGGGCAATTGCGGAACTGGTGCCCGAGGCGCGTTTTTTGCGCCGCGAGCGCTTTTCGAAGCTGACGTTCACCGGCGAGAAGAAGATTTCCCGCATGAGCCCGCGTTCGGCCATCGTCGGGTTCTCGGTGGAAAACGTCTATGCCATCGCCGAGCTTCTGCGCCGCCAGAAGGGGGGCGCGGCGGTGGTGATGGGGGCGCTCAGCCCGCGCACCCGCAACAAGCAGGTGGAGATCTACCAGAACGGAGACGTGGATTACCTGGTGGCCACCGATGCCATCGGCATGGGGCTCAACCTCGATATCGACCACGTCGCCTTTTCCTCGCTCACCAAGTTCGACGGCCGGCGGATGCGTCCGCTCCTGCCCAACGAGCTGGCCCAGATCGCCGGTCGCGCCGGGCGCTACCTCAACGATGGCACCTTCGGCACCACAGGAGAGGCCGGGCGTCTGGGGCCGGAGGTGGCCGGGGCCATCGAGGAGCACCGCTTTGCGCCGGTGCGCAAGCTGCAGTGGCGCAACGCGCGGCTGGAGTTCGGCTCGCTGGCGCATCTGATCGCCTCGCTGGAGGCGCGCACCGATGACCCCTGGCTTGCGCGCGTGCGCGAAAGCGATGATCTGCGCGCCCTGAAATCGCTGGCCGAGCTGGGCGAGGTGCGGGCGCGGGCCTCTTCTCCGGCCAGTGTGCGGCTGTTGTGGGACGTGTGCCGGATTCCCGATTTCCGGGGCATCTCGGCGGCCGAACATGCCGGGCTGCTGGAGAAGATCTTCACCTTCCTGCACGAACATGGCCGGGTGCCCGACGCGTGGCTGGCCGCCCAGGTGCGGCGCATCGACCGGGTGGAGGGCGACATCGACGCGCTCTCCAGGCGGCTGGCCTATATCCGCACCTGGACCTACGTGGCCCAGCGCCGGGGGTGGGTGGATGACGAATCTCGTTGGCGTGAAGAGACTCGCGCGGTAGAAGACCGATTGTCGGACGCGCTGCACAGTGCCCTGACGCAAAGATTCGTTGACCGGCGGACAAGCGTTCTGCTTCGCCGGTTGAAGCAGAAGGAGAGCCTGGTGGCGAAGGTGAACGACAAGGGTGAGGTGACGGTCGAGGATCAGTTCGTGGGCCGGCTCGAGGGATTTCGTTTCAGCCAGGATGCCTCCGCCACGCCGGATCAGGCAAAAACCCTTGCCAGTGCCGCCATGCAGGCCCTGAAGCCCGAGTTTCACCTGCGTGCCGATCGTTTCTACAACGCCCCCGATACCGAGATCGACTTCACCGAACAGGGCGGCCTGATGTGGGGCGAACATGCGGTGGGCAAGCTGGTGGCCGGGCCGGAGCCGCTCAGGCCGCAGGTGGTGGCCTTCGTCGACGAGGGCGCGGGCGAAGAGGTCGCCGAGAAGGTCCGGCGCCGGCTGCAGCATTTCATCGACCGCAAGATCGCCACCCTGTTCGAGCCGCTGCTGGCCATGAGCCGCGACGAGGCGCTCACCGGGCTGGTGCGGGGCTTTGCCTTCCGGCTGGTGGAGAACTTCGGCATCATCCCGCGCGAGCAGGTGGCCGCCGAGGTCAGGGAACTGGACCAGGAGGCGCGCGGCGCGCTGCGCAAGCACGGGGTGCGCTTCGGCCAGTTCACCATCTTCATGCCGCTGTTGCTGAAACCCGCGCCCACCCGGCTGCGGCTGGTGCTCTGGGCCCTGGCCCGGGGGCTTGACGAGTTTCCCGAAAGCCCGCCGCCGGGGCTGGTGACCATCCCGGTGGCCGAGGGCGCGCCGGAGGGCTATCATGCCATGTCGGGCTATCGCCGGGCCGGCAGCCGGGCGATCCGCATCGACATGCTCGAGCGGCTGGCCGACCTGCTGCGCGCCTGCGACAGCCGCGCCGGCTTCGAGGCGACCCCGGACATGCTCTCGATCACCGGCATGACGCTGGAGCAGTTCGCCGACCTGATGCAGGGGCTGGGCTACCGGGCCGAGCGGGGCACTCGCGAAAAAGTGAAGCCGGCGCCTGCCGCGACGCCTGCCGAAACCGCCGGGGCCGACGCCGGAAAGCCCGCGCCCGCCGAAGCTGCGCAGCCCGGCGGCGAGGCCGCACAGGAGGCCCCGCCTGCCCCGCAGGAGGAGGCGCCCGCCGCCGCCGGGGAGCTGCCGCGGGATGCCGCGGAAGGCGAGGCCGCGGCGAAGGACGGCTCCGAGGAGGAAGTCTACTACGTCTTCACCTGGCGGGGGAACCGGCCCAGGCGGCCTGCGGGCAAGGCGCGCGCTGCCGGGCAGGGCAAGCCGCGCGGCAAGCCGAAGGGCAAGCGCCCGCCCAAGGGCGCAGACAAGCCCCGCAAGTTTACCGCCCGCCCGCCCAGGAAAGACGAAATCGACCCCGACAACCCCTTTGCCGCCGCGCTCATGGGGTTGAAGGGCAAGGGCTGAGTGGCCGACGCCCCGGCCCATATCCGCCTCGACAAGTGGCTGTGGCATGCGCGTTTCTTCAAGACCAGGAGCCTGGCCGCGAAGGTGGTCTCGGCGGGGCATGTGCGGGTCAATTCCGCCAGGGTCGGCAAGCCGGCCCATTCCATCGGCCCCGGCGATACGCTGACCTTCCCGCAGGGGAACCGCATCCGGGTGGTGCGTCTGCTTGCGGTGGGCACCCGCCGCGGCCCGGCCCCCGAGGCCCGGGCGCTTTACGAAGACCTCACCCCCGAGCAGGACGGTGGGGCCGGTTCGCCATCGGCGCGGGTCGGGCAGCGGCCGACCAAGAAAGATCGTCGCGCCATGCGTCTTTCCCGCGACGGGTGGCTTGAATGATCCGGTGCAACGGTCTAGCTAGACCGGCGAACCGCAACACCAGAGTGTTCCCGCCATGACCTACATCGTCAACGACAAGTGCATCGCCTGCAAATACACCGACTGCGTCGAGGTCTGCCCGGTGGACTGTTTCTACGAGGGCGAGAACATGCTGGTGATTCACCCTGACGAATGCATCGATTGCGGCGTGTGCGAGCCTGAGTGCCCCGCCGATGCGATTCGCCCGGACACCGAGCCGGACATGGAGAAATGGGTGGAATTCAACCGCAAATACGCGGAAATGTGGCCGGTGATCATCTCCAAGAAGGATCCTCTGCCCGGTGCCGATGAGCGCGTCAGCGAAGAGGGCAAGCTGGAAAAGTACTTCTCCGAGAAGCCGGGCGAGGGCGGCTGACGGCGGCGTTTGCCCATGCTGGCCGCGGGCCTTTGAAAAGGCCCGTGCTTTTGCTATATTGGAGGCGCAAGCAACATGGGGGATATCTCGTCCGCCGGGCGGAAGGCCGCACCGGCGCAAGTTATGTTCTGGAAAACGGAATGAAAACGGGAAGATGTGTGTGTTCCCGTCACGGTTCTGTTGTCCGGATCCCCGGCATGAGGAAGACACGCGCATGAGCAAAAAGAGAAAACTCGAATTCCGTCCCAACGATTTCGTGGTTTACCCCGCGCACGGGGTGGGCAGGATCGTCTCGATCGAGAAGCAGGAGATCGCCGGCATCGAGCTGGAGCTCTTCGTGATCTCCTTCGAGAAGGACAAGATGACCTTGCGGGTCCCTACCCACAAGGCCACCGAGGTGGGCATGCGCTCGCTCAGCTCGCCCGAGGTCGTGTCCAAGGCGATGGATACGCTCAGGGGCAAGGCCAAGGTCAAGCGGGCCATGTGGTCGCGCCGGGCGCAGGAATACGAACAGAAGATCAACTCGGGCGACCTGATCGCGATTGCCGAGGTGGTGCGCGACCTGCACCGCACCGACGATCAGCGCGAGCAGAGCTATTCCGAACGCCAGCTTTACGAGGCGGCGCTGGAGCGTCTGACCCGCGAAGTGGCCGCCGTCGATGGTTCCGACGAGGGCGAGGCGCAGAAGAAGGTGGATGCCGTCCTGCTTTCCCGCGCTGCCTGATCAGGCAATCGAAGCGAGAACAGGCCGCAGCCCCTCGGGGCGGCGGCCTTTTTCATGGGGTCATGCGCAGCCCGTCAGACGCTGGCGGCAAGCACCGCCAGCGCTGCGATCTCGGCCAGCTGCTGGGTGGCGCCCAGCACGTCGCCGCTCTGGCCGCCGATCCTGGAGATGGCCAGCCGCGCCATGGCCCAGCCCGCGGCTGCCGCGGCCAGGGCCGCGCCGATTGCGGCGAAGCCTGCGAATGTCAGGCCGAGGATCATGCCCACCAGCGCGGCCATGATCACCGTGTCGTTGTCCGGCTGGCCGGTGCCCGCCGACAGCCCGTCGCGGCGCGCGGGCCTCACCCAGCCTGCGACGGCGGCCATCGGCGCCCGCGACAGGGCGGCCGCGGCCACCAGCGGGCCCACCACGTGGCCTGCGGAAAACAGCATCACCAGTGCCGACCAGCGCGCCAGCAGCGAAAGCACCAGCGCGATCACCCCGTAGGTGCCGATCCGGCTGTCGCGCATGATCGCAAGCCGCGATTCGCGCTCCTGCCCGCCCCAGAACCCGTCTGCGCAATCGGCCAGCCCGTCTTCGTGCATGGCGCCGGTGAGCATGCTCATGAGCGCCAGCGCCAGCGCCGCCGTCAGCATCGCGCCCAGCCCGACCCACAGCGCCAGCCAGGCGGCGAGCCCCGTCACGAAGGCCGCGATCGCTCCGGCCAGGGGCCAGGCCCAGGCGGCCCTGGCGCCGCGCGTGCCGTCGGCTTCCACCGGCAAGCGGGTGAGCAGACCGAGCGCTTCGATGATGTCTTCGGGCCGCAGGCGGGCGGTGTCGTTTCCGGACATGGATGCGCCCCTTTCTTCCCTTGCCATCCGTCCGCAACGGATAAAGAGATGTGGCAGCGCAATCAACGGAAAGAAGACCATGAGCAGATTCGCCTCCCTCGCCGATTTTCGCGAAATCCTCAAAGCCCAGCCCGGCCCCGACGCCGACGCCGCCCGGGCGGCCGCCGAGCGCAACGCCCAGCTGACGAAGCCGCCCGCAGCGCTTGGCCGGCTGGAGGATCTGGCCCGGTGGTATGCCTCATGGCGCGGCGATCCGCGCCCGCGGCTGGAAAGCCCGCAGGTGATCGTGTTCGCCGGCAATCACGGGGTTGCAGCGCGCGGCGTCTCGGCCTTTCCGCCCGAGGTGACGGCGCAGATGGTGGCCAATTTCAAGGCCGGCGGCGCGGCCATCAACCAGCTGGCCGGCGTCTTCGGCGCCCGGATGGACGTGCATGCGCTCGATCTTGACACCCCGACCGCCGATTTCACCCGGGGGCCTGCGATGAGCGAAGCCGAGGTGGTGGCCGCGCTGCGCACCGGCTGGGAGGCGGTGGATCCGGCCAGCGATCTGGTGGTTGCCGGCGAGATGGGGATCGCCAACACCACCGCCGCGGCGGCCATCGCGGCGGCGCTTTACGGTGGCGGGGCAGAATGCTGGACGGGCCGGGGCACCGGGCTGGACGACGAGGGCCTGTCGCGCAAGGCGCAGGTGGTGGAAGAGGCGCTGGCGGCCAATCCTTCGCGCGATCCGCTGGAGGTGTTGCGCTGCCTGGGCGGGCGCGAGCTTGCGGCCATGGCCGGCGCCATCGCCCGCGCCCGGGCCGAGCGCATTCCGGTGATTCTCGACGGCTTCATCTGCACCGCCGCGGCGGCCACGCTGGAGGCCGCGCAGCCGGGGGCGCTGGACCACGCGGTGGCGGGCCACGTCTCGGCCGAGGCGGCCCATGCGGCGCTGCTGGAAAGGCTGGGCAAGACGCCGCTCCTGTCGCTGGGGATGCGCCTGGGCGAGGGCTCTGGGGCGGCACTGGCGATCGGGGTGCTGAAAGGTGCCATCGCCTGCCACTCGGGCATGGCCACCTTCGCCGAGGCGGGCGTGTCGGAAGGCTGAGCCCCGGTGCTCGGCCCTTTCACGGGCCCGGCGACTGCTCTTCGCTCTCCTCCCTCGAGAAGCGCCTGATCAGGGCCAGTTCCAGTTCCTTGTTCAGGGCCTTGGCCCGTTCGAGATAGGCCTTGTTCTGCGAGATGGGAATGTTCGGGTCCCACACCTCCGCCAGCTCGCGCATGGCGCCGCGGTCGAGCTTGTAGAAGGTGGCCTCGGCCTCGTGGGCCTCGTATTCGCTCAGGCCGAGATGCTCGAGCACGTAGCGCCCGGCGCGCAGCGAGCTGTCGAAGACCTCGCGCACGATTTTGTCCGCCCCGGCGCGGTACAGGCGGAAGGTGTGGATCCGGTCATAGGCGCGGGCCACGATGAACAGGTCGGGCCGCTGCGAACGGGCGTATTGCACCACCTTCACCACCGCCTTCGGGTCGTCCATGGCCACCACCAGCGCCTGCGCCCGGGCCAGGCCCGCGGCGTGCAGCAGCTCGGGGCGGGTCGGGTCTCCGAAGAAGCCCTTGATGCCGAAGGCACGCATCAGGTCGATGGTGGACAGGTCATGGTCGAGCACCGTGGTCCGGAAGCCGGAGGTGACCAGCAGCCGGTTCACCACCTGCCCGAATCGTCCGATGCCGGCGATGATCACCGGGTTCTGCTCGTCTATCTCGTCGGGCGGGCGTTCGGGGCGGCTGTCCTTCGTCCGCCTCGATATCACCTCGTAGAGGATGAAGAACAGCGGCGTGAGCAGCATCGACAGGGCGACCACCAGCAGCAGCATCTCGGCCAGCGGCGGGGGCAGCACGTTCTGCTGGGCCGAAAACGAAATCAGCACGAAGCCGAACTCCCCGGCCTGCGCCAGGCCGAGAGTGAACAGCCACTGATCGCGCCCCTTCAGCCCGAACAGCCGCCCGAGCCCGTAAAGCACCCCGCCCTTGAGCACCATCATCGCCAGCGTCAGGGCCACGATCACCCCCGGCGCCTCGAACAGCACGCCGAAGTTGATGCCGGCCCCCACGGTGATGAAGAACAGCCCCAGCAGCAGGCCCTTGAAGGGTTCGATGTCGCTTTCCAGCTCGTGGCGGAATTCGCTGTTGGCCAGCACCACGCCCGCCATGAAGGAGCCCAGCGCCGGCGACAGGCCCACCAGCGACATCAGCACCGCGATGCCGACCACGATCAGCAGCGACACCGCGGTGTACATCTCGCGCAGCCGCGCCCCGTGGATGTAGCGAAACAGCGGCCGGATCAGATAGGCCCCGCCGAAGATGATGGTGGCCGCCGCGCCCAGCATGACCAGCGCCGCCCCCCAGCCGGGCAGCTCCTCGATCAGCGACAGGGTGCCCGGGTGCCCTTCGGCCTCGGCCAGGGCGCCGCGCCCGGGCAGGGTGGCCAGCAGCGGCAGGCCCACCAGCATCGGGATCACCGCCACGTCCTGGGTGAGCAGCACCGAGAAGGCCGCGCGCCCGCCGCCGGTCTGTATCAGGCCCTTTTCCGAAAGCGTCTGCACCACGATTGCCGTGGAGGAAAGCGCGAAGATCATCCCGATCGCCAGCCCCGCCTGCCATGGCTGGCCCAGGGCGATCGCCCCGCCCGCCACCAGAACCATGGTGACGACAATCTGCGAGCCCCCCAGCCCCAGCAGCTTGTGGCGCAGATCCCACAGGGTGCGCGGCTCCAGTTCCAGCCCGATCAGGAAGAGCATCAGCACCACGCCGAATTCGGCGAAGCTGCGCAGCTGATGGGCCTCCGAGCCGATCAGCCCCAGCACCGGCCCGATCACCACCCCTGCCAGCAGGTAGCCCAGCACCGAGCCCAGCCCCAGGCGGCTGGAGACCGGTACCGCGAT
>WFPZ01000188.1 GCA_015487335.1 Paracoccaceae bacterium | reverse complement strand
TCGTCGAGGACATGCGCCACCAGGTGATCGAAGATCTGGTGGAGCATTACATGCCGCCCAAGAGCTATGCCGACCAGTGGGATGTGGAAGGCCTGGCCCGAGACGTGAAGGAAAAGCTGGGCATCGATGTGCCCGTGGCCGAGTGGGCCGAAGAAGAGGGCGTTGACGACAACGATATCCGCCAGCGGCTTGTCGAGGCGGCAGACAGGTTCATGGCCGAGAAGGCCGAGGCCTTCGGCGAAAAGACCATGCGCTCGATCGAGAAGCAGATCCTGCTGCAGACGATCGACAGCAAGTGGCGCGACCACCTGCTGACGCTGGAGCATTTGCGCTCGGTCATCGGGTTTCGCGGCTATGCCCAGCGTGACCCGCTGAACGAATACAAGACGGAGGCCTTCCAGCTGTTCGAAGGGCTGTTGAACTCGCTGCGCGAGGAAGTCACCCAGAAGCTGGCGCAGATCCGTCCGATGACCAAGGAAGAGCAGGAAGAGCTGATGAAGCAGCTGGTGGCCCAGCAGGAGGCCGCGCGCCAGGCGGCGCTGACGGCCGCGGGTGCGGATCAGACAGGCAAGGCCGGCGCCGCGCCGGGCTTCGTCGAGGATGATCCCTCCACCTGGGGCGACCCCGGCCGCAATGACCGCTGCCCCTGCGGCTCGGGCAAGAAGTTCAAGCATTGCCACGGCCGGCTGGCCTGAGGGCCGGGCGAATCGTGACCGGCACGCGGGGGCGCACTGCGGCGCATGTGCCCCGGGGCGAGGGGATGCTTCCCATATCTTGTGGGATGGGAGGGGCAAGCCTCAAGGCGTAACATGAAGCGGCCGTGCCCGTGGCCGCTTCCGACATGTCCTGGACATACGATCGGCCAATTTTTCCGTCATGATGTGCCGGAAAAGGTTCGTTCCGGAGGCTGACATGTTCGACAGGCGTCGCGCGTTTAGGGCTGTTGCCGTGCTGATAGTCACGGCCTCTGCCGGCCAGATCCTGCAGCTCGGCGGGGCAATGGCAGCCCGGTTTTCTGCGTCTGAGGACCAGGCGCAAGGCATGCCCCCCATGGCGGTGGCCGAAGCTGCCGCCACCCCGCAGCTGCCCGCGGACCTGCCTTTTTCCAGCGTGCTACCCCGGCCAGTGGCCCTTGAGCCCACCATCGAGGTGGCCGCCCTGGCTCCGGGTGCGGCGCAGGCCCTTTCGGACGAGCCGGGGGTTCCGGCTTTTCCGCAACAGGCGTGCGAAGTCTCCCTCCTGGCCGAACCTGCCGCCGATGCGATGGTCAGGGCAGTGATCGATGCCCCCTGCCTGGGCGGGCAGCGGTTCACCCTGCGGCATGCGGGGCTGGCTTTCGCTCACCGTCTTGACGAGGACGGAAGCTATGAGGGCCTGATCCCCGCCCTTGATGCGGATGCGCCGTTTGTCGTATCGCTTGCCGGCGGCTGGCGGGCCGAGGCGCGGGTGGAGGGGCTTGCGCTGGCAGGCTACGAGCGGGCGGCAGTTTCATGGTCGGGCGCTCCGGGTCTGCGCCTTGCCGTTTCCGGTGACGGGCCGCAGCAGGGCGGTTTCGTTACCGAACTGGGCAACGGGGACCTGCCCGATCCGCAGCTTGCGGTTGTTTTCACCTTGCCGCCCGATGTGGCTGGCCGGCCCGTCCGGCTTGAGGCCGAGGTTGCGATCGGGCCGGAAAATTGCGGCGCCGAGATCGCCGGCCGGGCGGTGGCGCTCTCGGGCGACGGGCGTATCGCCACAACCTCGCTGGAGGTGCAGATACCGGAATGTGACGGCCGTGGCGGATTTCTGCTGTTGAAAAACCTCTTCCAGAGCACGAAAATCGCCAGCAACTGAAAACCGGCGGAGCGGGGCTGAACATGGGGCTTTTCCGGGCAACAGGCCTTGTTGCCCTTTTTCAGATCGTGCTGGCGGCGGCAGCCTTTTCGCAGGATGTGACGCTGAAATCGCGCGATGGAACCGTCGAGATTTCCGGCACGCTTCTGGGCTTTGATGGCGAGTTCTACCGGGTCGACTCCGAATACGGGGTGCTGACGGTGGATGGCTCGGGGGTCATCTGCTCGGGGCCGGGATGCCCGGATCTGGAGGCCTATGTGGCGCGTCTGCGCTTTTCGGGCGCCCGGGATGCCGGCAATGCCCTGCTGGTGAACCTGATCGAGGCTTTCACGCGCAACGAGGGCTACGGTCTGCGCCGCGAGGTGATCGGCGATGCGGCGCAGAACCTCACGCTGATCGACGAAGCCACCGGGCGCAGGGTGGCGGAGATTTTCCTGCGGCTGGGCTCGAGCGAGGAGGGGTTCGCCGATCTTCTGGCCCGCGAGGCCGATCTGGCCGTCTCGACCCGCCCGGCAAGGCCCGAGGAGGTGTCCCGCGGCCTCGAGGCGGAGCTGGGCAACCTTGCCTCCGCCGCCCAGGCCCGGGTGCTGGCGCTGGATGCTCTGGTGCCGGTGGTGTCGCGGCGTAACCCCGTCTTTGCGATCTCGGTGGAAGATCTGGCCCGGGTCTTTGCCGGAGAGATCGACAACTGGCGGCAACTGGGCGGGCTGGATGCGCCGATCGTTCTGCATGCGCTGGCCGCCGATACGGGTGAGGCCGAGGTCATGACCTCCCGGCTTCTGGAGTCGGAAGATGGCGCCCTGGCGGCAGGCGTCCAGCGCCATGCCAACGGGGCAGAACTGGCGCAGGCGGTGGCGCGTGACCCGTTCGCCATCGGGGTGACGACGCTGTCGCAATCGGGCGAGACGAAGATATTGCCGTTGCAGGACAGTTGCGGCTTTCGCGCCGAGGCGACGCGGCTGACATTGCGCACCGAAGATTATCCGCTGGTTGCGCCGGTCTTCCTGTATCTGATGAAAACCCGCCTGCCGGCGGTGGGGCGCGAATTTCTGCGTTTCCTGCGCACGCCGGCGGCCCAGATTGCGGTGCGCCGGGCCGGGTTTGTCGATCAGGCGTTTTCCCGCACGCCGCTGAAG
>WFPZ01000187.1 GCA_015487335.1 Paracoccaceae bacterium | reverse complement strand
TCTCGCCGGTCTCGCCCTCGGCCTTGTCGATGGCCTCCTGGCAGAACAGGAAGCGGTCGCGCCAGCGCATGAAGGGCTGGGAGTTGACGTTCTCGTCGTCCTTGGTGAAGTCGAGCCCGCCGCGCAGGCACTCGTAGACGGCGCGGCCGTAGTTCTTGGCCGAAAGCCCCAGCTTGGGCTTGATGGTGCAGCCCAGGAGCGGCCGGCCGTACTTGTCGAGCTTGTCGCGCTCCACATACATGCCGTGCGGCGGGCCATGGCAGGTGGCCACGAACCACAGCGGAAAGCGCACGTCCTCCAGCCTCAGCGCGCGCACCGCCTTGAAGCCGAACACGTTGCCCACCAGCGAGGTGAAGACGTTGACCACCGAGCCCTCCTCGAACAGCCCCATGGGATAGGCGATGAAGGCGTAGAAGGCATCGTCGTCGCCGGGCACGTCCTCGATGGCATAGGCGCGGCCCTTGTAATAGTCGAGATCGGTCAGAAGATCCGTCCAGACCGTCGTCCAGGTGCCGGTGGAGCTTTCCGCGGCCACCGCGGCAGCGGCTTCCTCGCGCGGGACGCCGGGCTGCGGGGTGATCTTGAAGCAGGCCAGAATATCGCTCTCCTTCGGCGTATAGTCCGGCTCCCAGTAGGTATCGCGGTATTCCTTCACGCCCGCCTTGTATGACTTGGCCATGGTTCTCCCCAGCATGTAGATCGTTTGCAGTTGCTCGCGGCGCGGTGTCGGATGCCGCGCATGGACAATATGGCAAAGGTCGAATATAAATCTAAATCGATAGTTTCTATTCCTCCCATAGAGCATTATCTATGACGACGCTGGCCGCCAACCTCTTCATCCAGGGCATCACCCTGCGGCAGTTGCAGATCTTCGAAACCGTGGTGCGGCTGGGCGGCTTCACCCGGGCGGCCGAGGCGCTCAACCTCACCCAGCCCACCGTCTCGATGCAGATCCGCAAGCTGTCCGACACGCTGCAGCTGCCGCTGATCGAGCAGGTGGCGGGCAGGGTGCACCCCACGGCCGCGGGGCGCGAGGTGTATCGCACGGCGGTGGAGGTGCTGGGGCGCATCTCGGCGCTCGGCGATTACGCCGCACAGACCCGTGGCGTGGTTCAGGGCGAGCTGCGGCTGGCGGTGATCACCTCGGCGATCTACTTCATGCCGCGGCTTCTGGGCGCCTTCGTGGAGCGCCACCCGCAGGTGGTGCCGCAGCTGGCGGTGAACAACCGGCGCAACGTGCTGCGCCGGCTGCGCGCCAACGAGGACGATCTGCTGATCATGGGCCAGGTGCCGCACGAGCTGTCGGTGGAGGCCCATCCCTTCATCGACAACGAGATCGTGGTCGTGGCGCCGCCGTCCCATCCGCTGGTGCCGGCCCGCAGGATTCCGCTGGCGCGGCTGGCGCAGGAGAAGTTCCTGGTGCGCGAGCCGGGCTCGGGCACGCGCAAGGCGGCTGAACGCGTGCTGGAAGAGCGCGGCGTGACGATCCGCCCCTACATGGAACTGGGCTCGTCGGAGGCGATCAAGCAGGGGGTGATGGCGGGGCTGGGCGTCTCGGTGCTGTCGCGGCGCAACATCGAGCGCGAACTGGCCGGCGGCACCATCGCCATTCTCGATGTCGAGGGCTTCCCCATCACCCGGCGCTGGTATGCGGTGCATCTGCGGGGCAAGGAGCTGTCGCTGGCCGCGCGCAGCTTTCTGGAGTTCATCCTTGCCGAAAGCGACAGCATCCTGGCGCCATGAGGGCCGCGGGGGTTGCATTTGGCCTCGGCGCCGGACGATGTATAAACAGGCATGGCGCGACAGACACCCATCGAAATTCTCTATCCGGAGTTTCGCGCATATGCGCGTTCGATCTGCGACCACCCGGACGAAGCCGAGGACCTGCTTCAGGACGCGGTGGAGCGGGCGTTGCGGGCCGGTAGCCGCCCGGCGCGGCCCGAAGAGCTGCGCCCCTGGATGTTCAGGGTGATCCGCAACCTTCATTACGACGAGTTGCGAAAAAGGCGGGTCCGGCGGGAATATCTGACGGCCGAGAAACGTCTTTTGGTTGAAGGCGGTTGTGCCGCGGATCATGCGAGGGATGTCCTGATTCGCCAGGCTTACCGGAAGCTGCGGCCCGAAACCCGCGAGGTTCTGTTCCTTGTGGATATCATGGGCCTGAAATATGCAGAAGCCGCCGCGGTGATGGATGTGCCGCAGGGCACCGTCATGAGCAGGATCAGCCGCGCCCGGCGGGCGCTGCTGGAGCTTGTCGAAGGCGACACCGCGGCGCAGACGAAGGCGAAAGAAGGCCGATGAAGGAGCTGAGCGAACAGGACTGGCAGCTGGTCAACGGCTACCACGACGGCGAGTTGCCGGATGCCCAGCGCGCCGCCTTCGAGGAGCGCCTGGCCCGGGAACCGGCCCTGGCAGAGGCCCTGGCCTGCCTGCGCGAGCTGTCCTCGGGTCTGGGCACGCTGCGCCCGCCGGCCATTGCCGCGCCGGTCGCGGCCAATGCCGCCCGCCCGCCGTGGCGCTGGCTTGCCGCCGGGGCGCTGGCCGCTTCCGTGGCCTTGGCGGTGCTTCTTTTCGCGCTGCGGCCGGACAGTTCGGCCATGGCGCTGCATGCCGCCTTCGCGGCGCAGGATTTCGCCGTCGACGAGGCCATGCTGACCAGGGCCGCGGCAGAGCGCCAGGCCGGGCTGCCCGATCTGGGCGCGGCGCGCTTGGCGCTGGTGGCCAGCCGCGAGATCGAGGGCGGCATCGCGGCTCATTACGCGGGGGTGAACGGCTGCCGGCTGACCTTCTTCGACACCGCCGCTCCGGTCGCCCTCACCGCGGACGAGAACCTGCGCACGGCCTCATGGCAGAACGACACCCGCTATTTCGCGGCCGTGGCCGATGGCATGGATCCCGACAGGTTCCACGCCATCACCACCTATCTGATGCAGCTGACGCAACAGCGTGCCGAGCCGGAAACCAGGCTGGCGCTGCTGGACGCCACCCGCAAGGCGACGTCCTGCCCCTGAGCGGGCCGGCCCGGCGGAGCCTGGTCACTGGTCAGTTGCCCGCGACAACCGGGAAGTGATCGGGGAAGTTGGGACGGTCCGTGTTGTAGTGGGCCGCGAGATAGTCGAGGATCTCGGTCATTTCCACCTCGTCGGGCATCGTCATGCCCTGTTCCTCGACCATCCAGTCGATCAGCTCGCTCCATTCGTCGCGGGTCAGGCCCTGCTGGGCGATGATCCTCTCCGAATGGCAGGCTGTGCAGGTGTAGAAGACCGTCTCCACCCCCGGCGCATCCTTGAGCAGGCCGAATTCGGGCGGCTCCTCGAGCGCACCGGGCGTGTCATGGCTGTCGGCGAGGACGGGAGAGGCAAGAAGGATGGCCGCGGACAGGGAAAGGGCCACCCGCAGGGGTGTGTGGTTCATTCTGGTTTCCTGTTCGTGAGTGGATGTGCGGGGGCGGCGCCAGGGCCGCCCCCCGCTGTCGTCAGCTGGCGCGGACGCCAACCCGATGCATGGAGTTGTTGAGATAACCCTTGGGGTTCCAGTTGATGGCGAAGGGTTGCATCACGCCGGCGCTGTCGGTCGCCCGGGCCCAGATCTCGTAGTATCCTGCGACCGGGAAATCGACGTTCAGGCGCCAGTTCTGCCAGGCGCCCTCGTTGACCGGCGGATCGAGCTCGGCCTGCATCCAGGTGGCGCCGAAGTCGATCGAGATGTCCACCCGCTCGATGGTGCGGTCGCCCGACCAGGCGTGCCCGCGCACCTCCGTGGACATGCCCAGATCGGTGTCGTTGGCGGGATAGGTGATCAGAGACTTCACCGGCATGCGCTCGATGATGACGAAATCCTCCTTCGGCACCTTGGTGCCCGGCGCCACCGGGTAGGCGGGCACGCGATAGGAGGTGCCGGTCATCTTCGGGCCGTCATGCACCTGATCGCGGATCCAGATGCGCTGCAGCCACTTGTGCGAGCACGAGCCCGGCCAGCCCGGGTAGACCAGCCTGAGCGGCGCGCCGTTCATCGGATGCAGGGGGCCGCCGTTCATCTCGAAGGCGATCAGCGAGGTTTCCATCATGGCCTTGGAGATCGGCACCCCGCGCGAGATCGGAATCTTGTTGGGGTCGCCCGAAAGATGGCCGTCGGCGCCGTAATGGGCGGTATAGACGGCCTCGGGCTTCAGCCCGGCCTTGTTGAGCACGTCGCGCAGGCGCACGCCCGTCCACTCCGAGCAGGCCACCGCGCCGTAGGTCCACTGGTTGCCCTTGGCCGGCGGGTCGAAGAAGGCGCGCCCGTTGCCGCCGCATTCCAGCGCCAGCGCCAGGGTGACCACCTCGAACTGCTCCTTCAGATCCTGGATGGTCAGGGTCATCGGGTTGTTCACGAAGCCGTCGATGGTCAGCGTCCAGGTGGAGGGGTCGACATCCTCGGGCGGGATGCCGTTGTTGCGGATGAAGTGCCGGTTGGTGGGCGTGATCGGATCGTCCAGCAGCTCGGGCGGGGTTTCGGCGTTGACCGGGCGGTCGTTGAGCAGGGTCAGCCCGTCCTTGCCCACCAGCACGTCCTCGCCGGCCAGCGCCGCAGGCACCAGCCCGATCGGCATGTTCTGGGCGAAGGGGATGTTGGCCCCCACCATCGCCGCCATGGTGGCCAGGCCGGTCTTCTTCAGGAAGCCCCGCCGGTTGGGGTTGGCGACCCGGCCGAAGAACTCGTAATCGGCCCTTTCGGGATCGCTTGCGAAGAATTCGTGCAGATTGCGCGTCTCCGTCCGCTTCGGTTTGTTGTCGTCATCCAGCGCCATGTTTCTCCTCCCTATGGCTTGTCATGTCACGTGCCTGCGCACGGTTGTTTGCCTACTGACGTTTCGGGAG
>WFPZ01000186.1 GCA_015487335.1 Paracoccaceae bacterium | reverse complement strand
CCCAGAGCCTCGTCGCAACGGGCGCACACGCCGGGATGGCGGTGGCTGCCCACGTCGGGCAGGATCTTCCAGCAGCGCTGGCACTTCTCGCCCTCGGCCTTCCGGAAGACCACGCCGACGCCCTCGACCTCGGGCATGTGAAAGGCCTCGGGCGGGATCGGGGCATCGGTGAGCGTGATCGCGGAGGTGATGCAGATATCGGCGAAATCGACGCCTCTCAGCGCCTCCAGCGTTTGCGGATCACGCACATGCACCACCGGCGCGGCCTCCAGCGAGGCGCCGATCACCTTGTCCCGCCGCTGCACCTCCAGCGCCGCGGTGACCGCCCGGCGCACCCGGCGGATGTCGGCCCAGCGGGCGGCCAGCGGCTCGTCGAGCCAGTCCGCGGGGGTGGCGGGGAAGTCCTGCAGATGCACGCTGCTGTCCTCGCCGGGGTAACGCTCCAGCCAGACCTCCTCCATGGTGAACACCAGCATCGGCGCCAGCCAGGTGGTGAGGCGGTGGAACAGGATGTCCAGCACCGTGCGCGCGGCGCGCCGGGCGGGGGTGTCGCCGTCGCAGTAGAGCACATCCTTGCGGATGTCGAAGTAGAAGGAAGAAAGATCCACCGTGGCGAAATCGAACAGCGCCCGGAACACGCCCTGGAAGTCGTAGGCGGCAAATCCCCTGCGCACCTTCACCTCCAGCTCGGCCAGCCGGTGCAGCACCCAGCGCTCCAGCTCGGGCATCTCGGCGGGCTCCACCCGGTCGGCTTCGGAAAATGCCGAAAGCGCGCCCAGCATGAAGCGCATGGTGTTGCGCAGCCGGCGGTAGCTGTCGGCCACGCCCTTGAGGATCTCCGGTCCGATGCGCAGATCGGCGGTGTAGTCCGATTGCGCCACCCACAGCCTCAGGATATCGGCGCCGTACTGCTTTATCACCTGCTCGGGGGCCACGGTGTTGCCCAGCGACTTGGACATCTTCATGCCCTTCTCGTCGAGGGTGAACCCGTGGGTCAGCACGCCCCGGTAGGGGGCACGGCCGATGGTGCCGCAGGCCTGCAGCATGGAAGAGTGGAACCAGCCGCGGTGCTGGTCGGTGCCTTCGAGGTAGAGGTCGGCGATGCCGTCTTCCGAGCCGTCCTCGCGGTCGCGCAGCACGAAGGCATGGGTGGAGCCCGAATCGAACCACACGTCGAGGATGTCGAACACCTGTTCGTATTCCTCCGGGTCGTGCAGGCCGCCAAGGAAGCGCTCCTTGGCGCCTTCGGCATACCAGGCGTCCGCCCCCTCGGCCTCGAAGGCCTCGATGATTCGGGCGTTCACCGCCGGGTCCTTCAGCAGGAAGTCCGGGTCATCCGGGCGCGCACCCTTCTTCACGAAGCAGGTCAGCGGCACGCCCCAGGCGCGCTGGCGGCTCAGCACCCAGTCGGGGCGCGATTCGATCATCGAATACAGCCGGTTGCGCCCGCTTTGCGGGGTGAATTTCACCAGCTTGTCGATGGAGGTGAGCGCGCGCTGGCGGATCGTCCTGCCGTATTCGTCCTGCCCGTCGCCCACCTCGCGGTCGATGGCGGCGAACCACTGCGGCGTGTTGCGGTAGATCACCGGCGCCTTGGAACGCCATGAATGCGGGTAGGAATGGGTGATGCGCCCGCGCGCCAGAAGCGCGCCCACCTCGGCAAGCTTGTCGATCACCGCCTTGTTGGCATCGCCCTCCCTGCCCTTGGGGGTGATGATGTACTTGCCGCCGAAAAGCGGCAGATCGGGCCGGAAAGAGCCATCCTCCAGCACGTTGTAGGTCATCGGCAGGCCGTATTTGAGGCCGATCTGATAGTCGTCGTCGCCGTGGCTGGGCGCGGTATGGACAAAACCGGTGCCGGCATCGTCGGTGACGTGATCGCCGGGATACATGGGAACGTCGAAATCCCACTCGCCGTCCGAGCCCTCCACCCCGCGCAGGGGGTGGGCCAGCGTCAGGGCCGCCAGTTCCTCGGCGCTGACGTCCCGCAGGCGGCGGTACATGCCCTCCTCGAGCCGGGCCTGGGAAAAGACGCTTTCGGCCAGGGAATCGGCCAGGATGTATCTGTCGCCGATGCGTGCCCAGCATTCCTCGGGGCGGCCGGTCACCTCGTAGAGGCCATAGGCTATGCCGGGGCCGAAGCAGACGGCACGGTTTTGCGGTATGGTCCAGGGGGTGGTCGTCCAGATCACCACCGAGACCGCCCCCTGCGTTTCCGAAACGTCATTGCCATCCGCTTCCAGGCCCGCCGGCCCACGAACAACCGGAAACTTCACCCAGATCGCATCGCTCTTCTTGTCGTGGTATTCCACCTCCGCATCGGCCAGCGCGGTCTTTTCCACCGGGCTCCACATCACCGGCTTGGAGCCCTGATACAGCACCCCGTTCATCAGGAACTTCATGAATTCCCCGGCGATCACGGCTTCGGCGTGGAAATCCATCGTGAGATACGGATCGTCCCAGTTGCCGATCACGCCGAGGCGCTTGAATTCGGCGCGCTGGACATCCACCCACCCTTCGGCGAACTTCCGGCACTCCTGGCGGAAGTCGATCACCGGCACCTCGTCCTTGTCGCGGCCGCGGGCGCGGTACTGTTCCTCGATCTTCCACTCGATCGGCAGGCCGTGGCAATCCCAGCCGGGGACGTAGCGGGCATCATGGCCCATCATCTGATGGCTGCGCACCACCATGTCCTTGAGGATCTTGTTG
>WFPZ01000185.1 GCA_015487335.1 Paracoccaceae bacterium | reverse complement strand
TTCCGGGCCCGCCACCCGGGGGTGAAGATCGTGCTGACCTCGGGCAATTCCCGCGATGTGGTGGCCGCGCTCGAGGACTGGCGGGCCGACATCGGGGTGCTGGACAGCCAGGCCGAGGCGGGCGAGCTGATGCGCGTGCCGCTGGGCTGGTCGCCGATCGTGGCCTTCGCGCGCCGCGATTTCCCCGCCCTGCCGCACCCGCCGGTGCCGCTGGCGCGGCTGGCCGGGCTGCCGCTGATCCTGCGCGAGGGCCCCTCGCGCACCCGCCAGAAGGTGGAAGAGGCGGCGCGGGCGGCAGGGGTGACGCTGGTGCCGGCGATCGAGGCGGAGGGGCGCGAGGCGGTGCGCGAGCTGGTGGCCTCGGGGGCCGGGATCGGCTTTGTCGCCCGGGCCGAGTTCGGCCATGACGCGCGGCTGCGGATGATCCCGCTGGCCGGGCCGCCGATCCGGATGGAGGAAACCGTCGTCTGTCTCGCCCGCCGGGCCGGGCTGCGCAAGATCCGCGCCTTCATGGCCCTGGCGGCAGAGCAGGCCGGCATGGACGGGAAAAAATTGTAACCGACTGTCGCAGGCCCCGGCCCTGATACGGATTGCGACAGATTTCTTGCCCGCGGGCGGCCGTTTCGTCATATGAAGGCTGCATGCAGGACGCGCCCCATATCCTGATCGTCGACGATCACCGCGAGATCCGCGATGCCGTGACCCGGTATCTGGAGAAGAACGGCTTTCGCGCCACCGCCGCGCGCGACGCGGCGGAGATGGACGCCAAGCTGGCCACCGGCAGGTTCGACCTGATCGTGCTCGACGTGATGATGCCGGGCGAGGACGGGCTGTCGGTGTGCCGCCGCCTCAGCGCCAAGGGGGTGGCGCCGATCCTGATGCTCACCGCCCTGGGCGAGGAGACCGACCGCATCATCGGGCTGGAGATCGGCGCCGACGACTACCTGCCCAAGCCCTTCAACCCGCGCGAGCTGCTGGCCCGCATCAAGGCCATCCTGCGCCGCGCCAGACGGCCCGAGCCGGTGGCGGGCGGGCTTTCGGGGCGCAAGGTGCGCTTTGCCGACTGGGTGCTGGACACCGACCGCCGCGTGCTGCGGCGCGACGGCGCGCAGGAGGAGGTCGCGCTCACCACCGCCGAATTCAAGCTGCTGACGGTGTTCCTCGAGCGCCCCCGCTTCGTGCTCAGCCGCGACCAGCTGCTCGATCTGACCGCCGGGCGCGAGGCGCATGTCTTCGACCGGGCCATCGACAACCAGGTCAGCCGGCTGCGCCGCAAGATCGAGCGCGATCCCTCCCGTCCCGAAATCATCACCACGGTGCGCGGCGGCGGCTACAGCCTGAACACCGACGTGCGCGACGAGCCATGAGGCGCCTCGTGCCTTCCACGCTGCGCGGCCAGCTGGTGGTGGTGATCATCGCCACCTTCGTGGTGGCGCAGGGGGTCAGCCTGTGGTTCTTCGTGGACGAACGCTCTTTGGCGGTGCGCGCCGCGCTGGGGCTGGAGGCCGCCGACCGCGCCGCCAACATCGTGCGGCTGATCGAGGAGGCCCCGGCCGATCTGCGCCCGGCCATCCTGCGCGCCGCCAACTCGCCGCTGGTGCGTTTCAGCCTCGGGCCGGCCCCGGCGGTGGACCATCCCGGCCACGACGACGGTGGGCGGACGGCCCGGCGCATCCGCACGCTTCTGGGCGAGGACGACGCCCGCGACATCCGGGTGGAGCTGCACCGGGTGGAGAAGGCCATGGCCCCGATGCCGGGGATGCCCGAGGAGGCCATGGGCATGCATGGCGAGATGATGCGCGGCGCCGCCGCCCCGGTGGAGATGCAGATATCGGTGGCCGTGGCGGGGGGGCAATGGCTGAACGTCGCCACCCGCTTTCACAGCCCGCCGCTGCAGTGGCCCTGGATCTCGATCGCGATCTTCGCCCTGACCGCGGTGCTGATCGTGGGGTTCGTCTGGCTGGCGCTCAACCGGCTCACCGGGCCGCTGCGCCGGCTGGCGCGGGCCGCCGAACGGCTGGGCCGGGGCGAGCCGGTGCCCGAACTGCCCGAGCAGGGCCCCGAAGAGCTGCGCAGCCTCACCGCCGCCTTCAACGACATGCAGGACCGGCTGACCCGTTTCGTGGCCGAACGCACCCGGCTTCTGGCCGCGCTGGGCCATGACCTGCGCTCGCCGCTCACCGCCATGCGGCTGCGCGCCGAGATGGTCGAGGATGACGAGACCCGCGAACGCCTTGCCGCAATCATCGAGGAGATGCAGCAGATGGTGGAGGCCACCCTTTCCTTCGCCCGCGGCATGGCCACTTCCGAGCCGCCCGAGACGGTGGACCTGGCCGGCTTCCTGGGCGATCTGGCGCGCGAGGCGCGCGAGGCCGGCGGCGAGGTGGCGATGGCGGAGGGCGGTGGCCCCCCGCTGCCGGTGCGGCTGCGGCCGAACGCCATGCGCCGGGCGCTGCGCAACGTGATCGAGAACGCCGTCCGTTACGGCAAGCGCGCCGGGATCTCCCTCTCGCGCGGCGAGGGTGTGGCCCGGATCGTCATCCGCGACGAGGGGCCGGGCATTCCGCCCGAGGCGCTCGAGCGCGTCTTCGATCCTTTCGTGCGGCTGGAGGAGTCGCGCTCGCTGGAGACCGGCGGCACCGGGCTGGGCCTGTCGATCGCGCGGACCATCATCCATGCCCACGGCGGCGAGATCCGGCTGCGCAACCGCAAGGAGGGCGGGCTGGAGGCCGAGATCACCCTGCCGCTGGGCGAGGGCGGGGGCTGACGAACCGGCCCCGTGGCTGCATCTTGACTTTCGTTAAGGCGCGGTGCTGCGCATTGGCGCAGATGTCGCGCAGGCCCGGAGGCGGGACGCAGGAGGATGCAGGCATGATCGGGACGATGAAACTGATACTCGGGGCGGGGTTCCGGGTGTTCTTTCTTTCGGCGGCGGTGTTCGCGGTGGTGGTGCTGGCTCTGTGGGAGGCCTGGCTGGCGCTGGAGATGGCGGGGGGCGCGCCGGCCTGGCTGCTGCCGGTGGAGAGCCCCGCCTACATGTGGCATGCGCGCGAGCTGATCTACGGCTACGGCACGGCGGCCATCGCCGGTTTCCTGCTGACCGCGGTGCCCAACTGGACGGGCACCCGGGCGGCGGGCTTTCCCTTCGTGGCGGTGGCCGCCTTCGTCTGGCTGGCCGGGCGGCTGGCCGTGGGGTTTTCGCCGCTGCTGCCGGCGGGGCTGGTGGCGCTGGCCGATCTGGCCTTCCTGCCGCTGGTGGCGGGCAAGATCCTCACGCAGCTGGTGCGCCGGCCGAAACCGCAAAACGTGATGTTCGTGCTGTTCCTCGCCATCCTGTGGGCGGGGAACCTGCTGGTTCATCTTCAATGGCTGGGGCTGAGCGCCGATACCGCCGATCTTGGGCTGCGCGTCGGGCTGCTGGCGCTGGCGATCATGATCGGGGTGATCGGCGGGCGGGTGATCCCGGCCTTCACCCGAAACGCCATGCGCCGCGAAGGGGTCGAGGAGGGGCTGCCGGTCAGCCGCCCGTGGGCCGACCGCGCCGGGCTGGCGCTCACCCTTGCCCTGCCGGCGGTGCTCGCCCTCTCCGAGCCGCTGGCCGGCGTGCTGGCAATCGCGGCCGGGGTGGTGGAATTTGCCCGCATGTCCGGCTGGCGCAGCGCCTGGACCCTGCGCCAGCCGATCCTGTGGGCGCTGCATCTGCCCTTCGTCTTCCTGGCCGCGGGGCTGGTGGCGCTGGGGCTGGCCTGGCTGGGGCTGGGCAGCGAGGCGGGGGCCATTCACCTGCTGGGCATCGGCGCCGTGGGGGGGATGACGGCCGCGGTGATGGGGCGGGCGATCCTGGGCCACACGGGGCGGGCGCTGGTGGCCCCGGCGCCGCTGACGGGGACGTTTGCGCTGATCCCGCTGGCGGCGGTGCTGCGCTGGGCGGGCTCGGAGGTGGGCTCGGGGTGGTACTGGCCGCTGGTGCTGGGCTCGGGGGCGCTGTGGATCCTGGCCTTCGTGCTGTTCGTGGTGGCGCTGTGGCCGGCGATCTCGCAACCGCGGCTGCACAAGGAATAGCGCCCTCGCTACAGCGCCTTGCCCCAGGAGGCGGCCGGGTCTTCCTCGGCAAAGCTGCGCAGCGCCTCGATGTCGGAGATCGCCGCGTGGTTGCGCTTGATGATCACCCCAAGTCCGCGCAGCTTGGCGAAGGCGCGAGACAGGCTCTCGGGCTTTATCCCCAGCCGCCCGGCGATCAGCACCTTGTCGTAGGGCAGGGTGACGGTGCAGGCGCCGCTTTCGGCATCGGTGAGATCGAGCAGGAATTCCGCCACCCGTTGCGCCCCGGTCTGGGCCTTGAGATGCTCCACGTCCGTCACCAGCTCGTGCAGATGCTGGAACACCGACCCCAGGACCGAAAGGCAGATTTCGGGGCGTTCGCTCATCATCGAGATCAATGCCGCCGCCGGAATCTGCAGGAGGGTGCATTCGGTGACCGCCTCGGCGGTAACGGGGTAGGGCTGGCCGCGAAAGGCCACCGCCTCGCCGAAGCCGTGGCCGCGGGTGATCACGCTGACCACCGCCTCGGTGCCGTTGGGCGAGATGCGGAACAGCTTGACCCAGCCGTCGGCCACCACGTGGATGGCCGAGGCCGGCTCGCCCTGCAGGAAGATCGTCTCGCCGCGCTCGAAATGGCGCCATGAGGAGGCATCCAGAACTTCCTGCGCGGTGTCCTCGGGCAAGGAGCCGATGAGCACCGACTTGCGGACGATTTCAAGATTCTTCTCGTTGTGCTGCATTCGGACGGTCCGGGCAGGGGGCGGAAGGCGCCGGGGCCAGTTCGGGCCGCCGGACGGGGCTTCCCTGCCAGCCCCGCGCGGCCAAGTCAATGCATCGCCTGCCAGCGGGGCTGCCGGCGTGCGCTTCCCGCAGCATGCTCCCTTGGCTTCACGTGCCGGCGACCATATGTGTAGCGGGACCCCGCCAGGGGAGGGCCGGCAAGGGCCCGGAGCATTGTCGGAAGACTGGGTTTTCCGTAACGAGGGACGAAATGATCAGTGATCCGTATGAAGCGCTGGGGCTGAAGAAGACGGCCACCGACGCGGAGATCAAGAAGGCCTACCGCAAGATCGCGCGGGAATATCACCCGGATCTGCACCCCGGCGACAAGGCGGCGGAGGAGAAGTTCAAGGCGGCCTCGGCGGCC
>WFPZ01000184.1 GCA_015487335.1 Paracoccaceae bacterium | reverse complement strand
TCGTCGCACATCTCCTCGGCCTCTTCCAGGTAATGGGTGGTGAGGATGATCGTGGTGCCATGCTCGCGGTTCAGCCGGCGCACGTTGTCCCACAGCATCTGCCGCAGTTCGATGTCGACGCCGGCGGTGGGCTCGTCGAGCACCAGCACATGCGGGTCATGCACCAGCGCCTTGGCCAGCAGCAGCCGCCGGCGCATGCCGCCCGACAGGTGCCGGGCATAGGCGTTGGCCTGTTCGGTGAGGCCGACCATTTCCAGGATCTCGTCGGTGCGGCGCTCGCGCTTCGGCACCCCGTAGAGCCCGGCCTGCACCTCCAGCGAGGCGCGCGGCGAGAAGAACGGATCCATGTTCAGCTCCTGCGGCATCACGCCGATGGCGGCGCGCGACTGGCGCGGGTTCACGTCCTGGTCGAAGCCCCAGATGCAGACACGGCCCGAGGTCTTGATCACCAGCCCGGCGAGGATGTTGATCAGGGTGGACTTGCCCGCCCCGTTCGGCCCCAGAAGCCCGAAGATCGAGCCCTTGCGGATCGCCAGGCTGACGCCCTTGAGCGCCTGTTTGGGCGGCTGGTTGCCGCTGCCTGCGTAGGTCTTGCACAGGTCCTGTATCTCGATTGCGTTTTCGGCCATTCCCGCCCTTGTCCGTGCCAAGCCATCCGTTATCATGCACCGGCTTAAACCGCGGGCGCGTCCGCGACAACCGATCGAGGCTGGAAATGACCATCGAGGCTCCTGAAATAGAAGTGGTGAACAGCTGGCGCGTGGCCTGCGACGGCGGCGAGGGGGCGCTGGGCCACCCGCGCGTGTGGCTGAACATCCCCCGCGATCGGGGCTGGGTCGAGTGCGGCTATTGCGACAAGCGCTACGTGCACGGGGAACGCGCCGCCCGGGAAGAAGAGCCGGCGCAGTAACGCGCCGGGCGCGGGCACGCCCGGCCACAACATGTCCGGAGGGGCTGCATGGCGTTCGGCAAAGGCTGCCATCTGCATCTGATCGACGGCTCGGCCTTCATCTTCCGCGCCTATCACGCGCTTCCGCCGCTCACGCGCCGCTCCGACGGGCTGCCGGTCGGGGCGGTGGCGGGCTTTTGCAACATGCTGTTCAAATATGTCGAGGACGCCCGCGGCGATGACGCGCCCACCCATGCGGCGGTGATCTTCGACTATGCCGGCAAGACCTTCCGCAACGATATCTTCGAGGCCTACAAGGCCAACCGCCCTCCCACCCCCGAAGAGCTGCTGCCCCAGCTGCCGCTGGTGCGCGAGGCCACCCGCGCCTTCAACATTCCCGGCATAGAAAAGGAAGGCTACGAGGCCGACGACATCATCGCCACCCTTTCATGCCAGGCGCGCAGGGCCGGCGGACGGGTGACGATCATCAGCTCCGACAAGGACCTCATGCAGCTGGTGGGCGGCGGGGTCGAGATGCTGGACCCGATGAAGGGCAGGCGCATCGACCGCGACGCGGTGGAGGCCAAGTTCGGCGTGCCCCCCGAGAAGGTGGTGGACGTGCAGGCGCTGGCCGGCGACAGTACTGACAACGTGCCCGGCGCGCCGGGGATCGGCATCAAGACGGCGGCCCTGCTGATCCGCGAGTTCGGCGATCTCGAGACCCTGCTGGAGCGGGCCGACGAGATCCCCCAGCCCAGGCGCCGCCAGGTGCTGAAGGAATACGCCGAACAGATCCGCCTTTCCAAGCGGCTGGTCACGCTCGATTGCGACATGGAGCTGGATTTCACCCTCGACGACCTCGAGGTGAAGGACCCGGATCCGGACACCTTGTTGAAATTCCTCACCGAGATGGAGTTTCGCACCATCACCAAGCGGGTGGCCGAGAAGCTGGGCGTCGAGGCGCCGGCCATCCCCGATACCACACCCGAGGGGGCCGATCCGGTAGAGCCCCATTCGGCGCTCTTGGTGCCTTTCGATCACGAAAAATACGAACAGGTCGCCGATGAGGCCGCGCTTTCGGTCTGGATCGAGCGGGCCAACCGGCGTGGCTGGGTGGCGGTGGATACCGAGACCACCTCGCTTGACGAGATGCGCGCCGAGCTGGTGGGCATCTCGCTGTGCGTGGAGCCGGGCCAGGCCTGCTATGTTCCGCTGGGCCATCGCGCCTCGGCCCGCGACGATCTGTTCGGCAAGGACGAGCTGGCCGAGGGCCAGATGCCGCTTGAGCGGGCGCTGGAGATGCTGCGCCCGCTGCTCGAGGACGAGGCGGTGATGAAGATCGGGCAGAACATGAAATATGACGCCAAGATCTTCGCCCGCCACGAGGTGAGGATCGCCCCGACAGACGATACGATGCTGATGTCCTACGCCATGAATGCAGGGCTGCACGGCCACGGCATGGATCAGCTGTCGGAGCGCTACCTCGATCACGTCCCGATGCCCATCAAGCCGCTGCTGGGCTCCGGCAAGTCGGCCATCACCTTCGACCGGGTGGCGGTGGACGAGGCGGTGAAATACGCCGCCGAAGACGCCGACATCACCCTGCGCCTGTGGCAGCTGTTCAAGCCGCAGCTGCACCGCGAGAAGGTGACGACCGTATATGAAACCCTCGAACGCCCGCTGGTGCCGGTGCTGGCCGAGATGGAGATGCACGGCATCAGGGTGGACCGCGACACGCTTTCGCGCATGTCAGATGCCTTTGCCCGGAAGATGGCGGCACTGGAGGCGGAAATCCACGAACTGGCGGGCGAGCGCTTCAATGTCGGCAGCCCCAGGCAGCTGGGCGAGATCCTGTTCGACAAGATGGGGCTGGAGGGCGGCAAGCGCGGCAAGACGGGCGCCTGGGCCACCGGCGCCGACGTGCTCGAGGATCTCGCCGCCGAGGGCAGCGAACTGGCCGCGCGGGTGCTCGACTGGCGCCAGCTTTCCAAGCTGAAATCGACCTACACCGATGCCCTGCAGGAGCACATCAACCCCGAAACCGGCCGGGTGCATACCTCCTACATGATCGCCGGGGCCAACACCGGGCGGCTGGCCTCGTCGGACCCGAACCTGCAGAACATCCCCGTGCGTACCGAGGAAGGCCGGCGCATCCGCGAGGCCTTCGTGGCCGAAGAGGGCAAGCGGCTGGTCTCGCTCGACTATTCCCAGATCGAGCTGCGCATCTTCGCCCACATGGCCGATATCGATGCGCTCAAGGAGGCCTTCCACCACGGGCTCGACATCCACGCCATGACAGCCTCGGAGGTCTTCGGCGTGCCGATGGAGGAGATGACCCCGGAAATCCGCCGCCGCGCCAAGGCGATCAACTTCGGCGTGATCTACGGCATTTCCGCCTTCGGCCTGGCACGCAACCTGCGCATCCCGCGCGCCGAGGCGCAGGAGTTCATCGACCGCTACTTCGAACGTTTCCCCGGCATCCGGGGATACATGGACAAGACGGTGGAATTCGCCAAGGAACACGGCCACGTGACAACCCTGTTCGGGCGCAAGATCCACACCCCCGACATCGCCGCCAAGGGCCCGCGCGCCGGCTTTGCCCGCCGCGCCGCCATCAACGCCCCCATCCAGGGCACCGCCGCCGACGTGATCCGCCGCGCCATGATCCGGATGCCCGCCGCCCTCGACGGCCTGCCCGCGAAAATGCTGCTGCAGGTCCACGACGAACTGGTCTTCGAGGTCGATGAAGACGCGGTGGAGGAAACCATCTCGCGCGCCCGCAAGGTGATGGAAGGCGCGCCGGAGCCGGCGGTGAAGCTGAGCGTGCCGCTGACGGTAGATGCCGGCGTGGGGCGCAACTGGGCCGAGGCCCACTGAAGCCACGGGAGGGCGAAAGTCATGAGCGACATCGTCGAGGTCGAGAACGCCGCCGGCCCGGTGGCCACCGTCCGCCTCAACCGCCCCGAAAAGAAGAACGCCTGGACGCTTGAGATGTTCGATGCGCTCTCGGCCGCCTGCGAGGCCCTGAGCCGCGAAAGCGCCCTGCGCGCGGTGATTCTCGCCGGCGCGGGGGGCTGTTTCTCGGCCGGGCTGGATTTTGCCGTCTTCGGCCAGTTCGCCGCCCGCCTTGCCGAGATCAAGGCCCAGATGCTGGCCCCGCCCGAAGGCCGCGCCGCGAACCGCTTTCAGCAGCCGGTCACCGGCTGGCAGGATCTGGACGTGCCGGTGATCGCCGCCATCGAGGGCGTGGCCTTCGGCGCCGGCATGCAGCTGGCGCTGGCCGCCGATTTTCGCATTGCCGCCCCGGATGCGCGCCTGTCGATCATGGAGGCCAGGTGGGGCCTGATTCCGGACATGGGAATCACCCGCTCCCTGCCGCGTCTGCTCAGGGCCGATCAGGCGAAGGAGCTGATCATGACGGCCCGGGTCCTGCAGGCCCACGAGGCGCTGGAGATGGGGCTGCTCACCCGCATCGCCGATCACCCTCTGGCCGCGGCGCAGGCCCTGGCGCAGGATCTGGCAACCCGTTCGCCCGATGCCCTGCGCGCGGCCAAACGGCTGGTGGAAGAGGGCTGGTGTGCCGATGCGCATGCCTCGCTTGCCCTGGAAGCCGAGCTTCAGGCCGCACTCATGGGCCGGCCGAACCAGATGGAGGCGGTCATGGCTAACC